>JAIELM010000056.1 GCA_019752975.1 Undibacterium sp.
CCGCGTGAACGTAACAGCCAAAGTTTAAGTGCCCGTTGGAACCACCATGTCACCGCGCTAGATGGTACGACTAGGTTGAGTTACCGCTATTTTTCTGACTCTTGGGGCATTCAAGCGCATACCCTCAATATAGAATATGTGCAGAGCTTGCCAAACGCTTGGAGCTTAACGCCCTTAGTACGTCTATACAGTCAAAGTGCGGCCCATTTTTATGTCGACGCTGGCCCTAGCGATTTTCCATTTCCACCCAATCCACCTGAAGGCGCGCTCCACTTTAGCGAAGATCAACGATTATCTGCGTTTGGCGCACGGACTTATGGTTTCAAACTATCCAAGCGAATAGATGCCGATTGGTCAGTCGATCTCAAGTTTGAACAATATACTCAACGCTCTCGATGGCGCTGGTTTGGTTCCGGTAGTCCTGGTCTATTAGCTTTTTACGCGCGCAGTATTCAGCTTGGCGTCTCGCGACAATTTTAATGGACTACGCTTGGCATGTGATCTATGAAAACCTTTAAAATTCCCTTCGATGCCATGGCATGCCACTGCGAAATCGTATTGGAATGTACTGATGAAACCGCCGCCTACAAATTAGCACAAGGTGCGATTATGGAAGTACAAAGGATAGAGTATCGCTACTCGCGCTATCGTCCTGACAGCATCATTTCACAGATCAATGCTGCCGCTGGCCGCTCTTTTGTTGCATGTGATGACGAGACTTGGGCTTTACTCAATTACGCCGATCATCTATATGAAACGAGTGACGGCTTGTTCGATATTACAGCAGGCGTGTTACGCCAAGTATGGAATTTTAACGACGCGCAATTACCAAGCAAGCAGCGCTTAGCGCAAATTTGTGAGCTCATTTCTTGGTCTAGCGTAGAGCGTCAGCAACAACAAATACGTTTGCCGCAGGTGGGAATGGAACTAGACTTTGGCGGCTTCGGCAAAGAATATGCAGCGGATAAAGCTGCAGCACAATTAACCACCGTTGGAGTAGAACATGGCTACGTCAACCTTGGTGGCGACCTACGTGTAATCGGTCCAAAACCAGATGGACAAGCTTGGATGATGGGCATACAAGATCCTCGTGACAAGACCAAATTAGTCGCCAGCATTCCAATAAAACAGGGCGCTTTAGCCACCAGCGGCGACTACCAACGTTACTTCGACATAGCGGGAAAACGTTATTGCCACATTCTCGATCCCCATACCGGTCAACCTGTTGATTATTGGCGCAGCGTCAGTGTCATTGCGCCCTTGGCCATTATGGCAGGCAATTACAGTACCATCACCATGTTAAAGCAAAGTGCAGGCTTAGATTTTCTTGAAGCATCAAACTTGAGCTATTTAGCGATCGACCATCAAGGAAAAATCCACATGAATTCGGAGGTAAAGCATCATGACAAATGTTAAAGGAACCAATGGCAATGACTCTTGGACGGTAGTTAGTCCCGTCACTGTTACCATCGATGGCTTGGGTGGCATAGACACCCTCCATTTAGGCACTTCCGCACGCTTTGAATACTCGATTTTTCAGCTTGCTGATGGCGGCATTCAAGTCGACTCTATCTCTGGTGCCAGCGGCAGTGGTGGCCTACACGCCACTCTTTACAATGTCGAAAGACTGGCTTTTGAAAGCGATACGGACATCGTCGACTTAAGAACTTTATTTGTCGACACCACGCCTCCAGTTGTAGTCAACTTCAGCCCTAATCAACAAGCGAATGATGTCGCGGTTGGCGCAAATATCGTCTTCACCTTCAGCGAAGCCATTTTACGCGGCACTGGCATAATCACACTCAAAACTGCCGAGGGGAATTTAGTCGCCAGCTATAATGCAGCGAACAGCAGCAATTTAAGCTTTTCTGGCAGTACCCTAGCGATTGATCCAAGCGCAGATCTGCAATTTAACCAGACCTATAAGATAGAAATCGCCGCCGGCAGCGTGATCGACCTAAAAGGTAACGTCTATGCTGGAACCAATAACTACTCCTTCACCACCTTAGCGCCATCGGTCATCAACGGTAGCAACAATAACGACACCCTGCTAGGTAGTAACGGCAACGACAGCATTAATGCACTTGGTGGCAACGACACCATTACTGGCAACGCGGGCGATGACAATATCAACGGAGGTGATGGCCTAGATACTGCAATATATGTTGGTAAAAGAGCCGAATATCTGGTCACCGCACAAAATTCAAATTTTAGCGTTCAAGATCTGTTCACACGTGACGGCACAGACACGCTGAGTCAAGTCGAACGCCTACTCTTTTCTGACGTCGCTTTAGCCTTGGACATCAACGGCGTATCTGGGCAAGCTTACCGCATCTATCAGGCGGCATTTGATCGCAAACCCGACTTGATCGGTCTAGGCTATTGGATCAATGCGATGGACAAACTAGGCTTTAATATCACGATGGTCGCAGCGAGTTTTTTTGAACAAGTCGAGTTCAAAACATTGTATGGCGACAATCCCGATACCAGCACCCTAGTAAACACTCTTTACCACAATGTGTTACACCGCGAACCCGAAAAAGCCGGCTTTGATTTTTGGGTCAAAGCGCTCAACGACGGCATCATCAGCCGCGCTGGAGTGCTGGCTAGTTTTTGCGATAGCCCAGAGAATCAGGCCTTGGTGATTGGCTCTATACAAAATGGAATAGATTACACACTTTGGCAGGGATAGACGAAAGCCTGACGCCAATAATCTGCTTAGCTATTAAATTCTCCTACATCCTAGGGGGTAGGTGTGAACACCTACCTGCTCTGCCACTCTTGGAGCTAAACTCAGTACTAGATAAAAATCCACGTCAAGAATAAACCAAAGACAAATTAATTTTATTTAATTTTAAGTAGTAAATTTATGGGATCATTAGCCATTAGCCATTAGCTATTAACCATTAACACTGCAACTACATTCATCCGTTTGAATCTAGTCAATTTCAAAGAAATGGAATAAAGCGTGCTTCAAAATAACTATTACCAGCCCCCAGTTTCACTCGATACCACGCCGCCCACATTACTTGGCATCAAAATCACCTCAAGCTTAGATGCCGATTCGGGATTTGAAAAAATAAATTTTAGCGCTAACGCCACGGATGCGTCTGGAATTAAAAATGTCATTTATCATCTAGATAGGACATTGAATATTGGCGATTTTTTTTATCCAGACCACATCGATATTGAGCAAGGTTGGGATGACAGCACGCCCACAGAAGCCAACAGCGAATTAATTACAGATCGATACACCCACCCGGGAATTTATACAATTACATCGGTCGACGTTCAAGATAAAGCTGGGAACCTGCATAACTATACCAATGCGGAACTAAAAACATTAGGACAGCAAACAAGTTTTACGGTCACCAACCTTACTATGGTGAAGGAAGCATTCTTAGTTATTCCATGGATGAATAGTGACAAGATGGCCTTGCAAATTTTGACCTCAAAATGGACCAGCAACACCAACACCCTCGCCTTCACTCTTAACTACGACAGTTCTGTCGTTCACTTTGAATCGTGGAAAGCATCGAGTACTGGGAGCTATTCCGTTTCAACTTCAGTGTCCGAAGTCGGCGCGGTTGGCACACTCAATTTTTCCGCTAGCATCGACAATGGGGGAAATAATCTGGATATCGTCCGACTCGAATTTAGTGGTAAGCTTAACGCTGGAACATTGGACTACTATTTCTCTGGGACCACGGTAAATAAAGAAACCATTGCAAGTAGTGGTGGGCACTTCAGCTTTAGCTTGCCGCCTGTGATCGACGGCACGGCTCTTGCAGATACTCTCGTAGGTGGAGTGGCCAATGAAATAATAAATGGTATGGGCGGCAATGACCGAATTACTGGCGGCAAAGGCAGTGACGCAATTAACGGTGGCGATGGCCTTGATACGGCCGTGTATGTCGGAAAACGAATTGAATATGAAGTAAAGAAAAAAGATGGCCAGTTCACTGTGGGGGACCACTTAGATCGTGATGGCCTAGATACCTTAGATCATGTTGAACGCCTCTTATTCAATGACGGCGCGCTAGCATTAGACACCGACGGAGCTGCCGGGCAAGCCTATCGACTTTATCAGGCGGCATTTGACCGCAAACCCGACTTGATCGGTCTTGGGTATTGGATCAATGCGATGGACAAGCTAGGTTTCAATGTCACGATGGTCGCGGCAAGTTTTTTTGAATCTAGCGAATTTCAGAATCTTTACGGAAAAAATCTCGACAACAGTGCTTTGGTCAACACCCTCTACCACAATGTGTTACACCGCGAACCCGAAAAAGCCGGTTTTGATTTTTGGGTCAACGCGCTCAACGATGGCATCATCAGCCGCGCTGGGGTGCTGGCTAGTTTTTGCGACAGCACCGAGAATCAGGCCTTGGTGATTGGCTCCATACAAAATGGCATTGAGTATACTTTGTGGCAGGGGTAAAGAATACGCACGGCTTTTTTTCATGCTAAGGTAGCGTCTTTATTCTTACAGAGGCGCGCCATGATCCAACTCTACTATTCTCCAGGTACCGCATGCTTAGCACCGCATTTTTTGTTGGAGGAATTGGGCCTGCCCTATGAATTAGTGTTAGTCGATACCGAAAAAAAACAGCACCAAGAAGCTGCCTATTTACAGCTTAATCCCAAGGGAACTATTCCATTCTTAATCGACGATCATTTGCATTTAAGCGAGAGTGCGGCAATTTGTTTTTATTTGTCCGAAAATTATGGAAAACATGAATTCGCTTCCTCTACAGATGTGAAAGAGCGTGCTCAATTACTGCAATGGTTAATGTATTTATCCAATACCCTGCAAGCCGAATTACTGAGCTATTTTTATCCTGAACGACTTACCGAAGATGCGATTACGGCTGCACAGGTCAAAGCCAAGGCGACACAAAGAATCGCACTGATGCTCGACCTTATTGATCAAAAATTGTCCGAATCGAACTGCGCTTATCTCTTAGGAGAACAAATCAGTATTGCCGATCTGTTTTTATTCATGCTCTGTCGTTGGACCCGTGGCATGCAAAAACCAGCGCGAGTATATCCTCATCTCAACCCTTATCTCGCGCTCCTCCTACAGCGTCCGGCGATCGTCAAAGCATTTACCATGGAAGGATTGGCGGCGCCATATTATTGACTTTCGAAGACGATGATGCCCTTTGCAAAGCAAAACTAAAAACCGCTCAATAAGCTTTTGATCGGTGCAGGCAAAGCGGCATCTGCTACCGTAGACAGAGGTAACCACACATAACGGGGCTGGGCAACCGTAGCAATTCTTTCGGATATGTTGACCTGTACTACGTGCATATGTAACTTGAAGTGGGTAAAGACATGACTAATAGGCGATAAAAGAGTGACTTGCTCAACCTCACCAAATTTTTGTGCGTATTGGCTAGCGACCTGTATTTGAGCTTCAGTCTTCAATAATTTTTCACTCAAATTCATTTGCATACCCTCCATTTCTGGCAAGGATAATAGTCCTCCCCAAATACCACTATTGGGGCGTTGCTCCAACAATACCTG
The DNA here is from genome assembly GCA_019752975.1 of Undibacterium sp. Classification (GTDB taxonomy): domain Bacteria; phylum Pseudomonadota; class Gammaproteobacteria; order Burkholderiales; family Burkholderiaceae_D; genus Undibacterium. The sequence continues at coordinate 5,530 of JAIELM010000056.1, forward strand.
CCCTGCGTGAACCAGCGCTAGCATGACGGCGTGTTTTTCTTTTTGAATTTTTTTAGGCTTCTTGGTCGGGAGTTCTGCCGTGCGTGCAGTAGCATGGGCGACGCAAATTTTTTGTAATGGACATGCGGCGCAATTGGGCTTACTGCGCGAACACAAACTAGCGCCCAAATCCATGAGGCCTTGCGTGTAGGCTTGTATCTCCTGTTCCGGCAATAAAGCTTCGGCGCGCAGCCATAATGCATCCTCAATTTGCTTAATGCCAGGATAGCCTTCCACCCCAAAAACGCGGGTAAAAACACGTTTAACGTTACCGTCTAAAATCGCCGCTCGCGTACCGTAAGAAAATGCAGTAATAGCGGCTGCGGTAGAACGACCTATGCCAGGTAAGTCCTGCAACAACTTGGGATCGACGGGAAATTGGGCCTGATACTGCGCTACTACTTGCCGAGCGCACTGATGTAGATTTCGAGCACGAGTGTAATAACCCAAGCCACTCCACAAGGCCATCACCGCCTCAGAAGGTGCCTCGGCTAAACTTTCCACTGAAGGAAAACGCTCCAGAAATTTTTGATAATACGGGATCACCGCTGTGACCTGAGTTTGTTGCAACATGATCTCAGACAACCAGACGCGATAAGCATCACGGCTTTGCTGCCACGGCAAATGGTGGCGACCAAATTGTTTTTGCCAAGTGATAATACGCTTGGAAAAGCTAGGGTCGTAGTAAGGTGAATTTTGTTGGAACTGATTGATATTCTTAATCTTATTCATTGAGGCGGATTTGCCTATTTTAATCACATGCTAGGATTAAAATCTGCGTGAATTTATTGATCGGTGTTTAGCGTGGGTCGCCCCCACCCTACAAAGTCTACCTACTTACCGACATACTTCATCAGCAAACCCTTAGGCCCGACTGCCCAGCCGTGATTAAGGTCGGCAAACTCTAGCGCGTTGAGTGGCGTTTCACCTAATACTTTCCAAGTCTTACCGCCGTCGTGGGTGATGCCCGAACCAGCTAAACCGCCGACCACAAAACTATTTTTTTTATGAGGAATCTTAGCGACCACAGATAAAAATCCCGATGGTAGCGCAGCTGAAGCTTGCCAGGTTTTACCACCGTCTTGCGAAACGACTGCATTGAGATCTTCACCTTTGGGCTTTTGATAGTCTCCGCCAACTGCAAAGCCATGTTTAGCATCGGAAAAAGCGACGGAAAATGCCCCCTTAGGTGGTGCATTAGCGGGAATTTGGGTTTGCGCTACCGTCCAAGTTTTACCCTTGTCGCTAGAATGAAAAATACGGCTAGCGCTAGCGCCCCCGGTAGCAAGCCAAATCTCACTATGGCCCTGTACCGCAACGCAAGTACCACTGGCGGCAAACGCGCCCTCATTGGCCAATGCGCTCAACTGACTCGTATCGCTTGCGGCTTCCTTCCAAGTTAGTCCGCCGTCAGCAGTAATCAAGACTTCAAATTGTCCATTGATAGGATCGCCGAAGAGCACACCATTTTTTTCATCCCAAAAAGCAATCGCATCCCAAAATCCAGCCTCAGCTTGATTCACCTTGAGGAGTTGCCAATGTTCTCCACCATCGGTGGTTTTGTAGATGGTCGATGCTTTGCCCGGTCCTGCACTCATAGCGATAGCAGTGTTTTTATCTATTCCTTGAATATCGCGAAAATCTAAATTACTCGCCTCAAGAATACTCATATTTTTCCAATTATTTCCGTCCGTGGTCTTAAGGATCGTTCCCTTGGTACCGCTTGCCCACACGACGTTTTTACTCACCACAGACAAACCACGCAACTCAGCAGTGGTGCCACTAGTGATGATTTCCCATGCGTCTTGAGCGTAAGCGGTACTACCTAGGGAGATGGTGAGAAGCGTACTGAGAACTGATTTTTTTAGGAAAATTTTCATCGTATTTTAAAAATAATTTGGTGAATTATTGTGGAAATGAATTGTGGAAATGAATTGTGCTTAGAGTGAGGGAAGAAATCCGCAGCGCCAACCACCTATTAACAAAGCTACGCCGCTTAAACCGGTTTGACAAAACTAAGTGAAATTAAAAGCTCAGTTCCAAAAAC
>JAIELM010000265.1 GCA_019752975.1 Undibacterium sp.
TCAGCCTTTAGAATTGACTAACCACCTCGAAACTTTCGATATCATGGTTAATGTACACGGTGGCGGCGAGTCCGGCCAATCCGGTGCAGTACGTCACGGTATTACTCGTGCCTTGATCGACTACGATGCAACGTTGAAACCAGAATTATCCAAAGCTGGCTTCGTTACTCGTGATGCACGTGAAGTTGAACGTAAAAAAGTTGGTTTGCGCAAAGCTCGTCGCGCAAAGCAATTCTCCAAGCGTTAATCTGTTTTTTCGCTGGAACAAGAAAACCGCCTTCTGGGCGGTTTTTTTATGGTCAGATGAATTTACTCTTCGGCTTGTTTTATTTGGCTGCTAGAATACGCCAATCAACTCGGATGCGCATGATAACGAAGTATCGTTTGCTCGATTTGCCTTGCTGGCTCGTTATAGCCGATTGATGCAGAAACCACTGCTTACAAGGGAAAGGTGAGAAGCGCTCCCTATACAAACTACGAACAACTTAGTATACAAATTAGCGAATAACTTAGAGAGAAAGAGGAAAATGATCAAAATCGGTATCGTCGGCGGGACAGGTTACACTGGAGTGGAATTACTCAGAATATTAGCCACTCACCCACAAGCACAATTGACCGCGATTACCTCGCGCAAAGAAGACGGTGTTCCGGTCGCTCAAATGTATCCTTCACTACGTGGTCGCGTTAACCTCGCCTTTTCTTCCCCAGAAAAAGCCAATCTCAAAGAGTGTGACGTGGTTTTTTTTGCCACCCCGCATGGTGTGGCGATGGCGCAAGCGCCTGAGTTATTGGAAGCCGGGGTGAAAGTCATTGACTTGGCCGCTGATTTTCGCCTGCAAGATCTCGCCCAATTTGAACAATGGTATGGCATATCGCATAGCTGCCCCGAACTAGTACCAGAAGCCATTTATGGACTACCTGAATTAAATCGTGAGCAGATCAAACACGCGCGCTTAATCGCCAATCCTGGCTGCTATCCCACCACCATACAATTGGGTTATGCCCCACTACTGAAAGCAAATTTGATCGATGCCAGCAGCCTAATCGCTGACTGCAAATCCGGCGTATCCGGCGCTGGCCGCAAGGCAGAAATCGGCATTCTTTTCTCAGAAACCAATGACAGCTTCAAAGCCTATGGCGTCTCAGGGCACAGACATTCGCCCGAAACCATCGCGCAATTACAGCGTCTAACCGAACAAAAAGTAGAACTCGTCTTCACACCGCATTTAGTCCCAATGATACGCGGCATGCACTCAACGCTGTACGCCAAATTGACGCAGGAAATAAGCAACGAAGCACTGCAAACGCTATTTGAAAACGCCTATCAAGACGAGCCTTTTATTGATGTCATGCCCTTTGGCTCGCATCCGGAAACCCGTTCTACACGCGCCTCGAATGTCTTGCGGCTGGCACTGCATCGACCTGGTAATGGAAAGACTTTAGTGATCCTGGTAGTACAAGATAATCTGGTCAAGGGCGCCTCAGGACAAGCAATACAATGTATGAATCTGATGTTTGGACTAGATGAAAGCATCGGTCTACAGCATGTACCCATCACACCATAATGAGTATTTCTAAATTCTGGCATCGACGCTTAGCCGCGTCCAAAATGACGATTAGTCGTCAACTTCCTTGGCCACTTAAATTTGCGTTCATTGTGGCCGTGATCGGAGTTGGTGGCGCGTTGGCGATGTGGACATACGATATGGGGAAGAGTTTTGCCTTCGGCCCCAAATTCACACCCGAACAAGTCACCGCACTGCAAGATAAAGTCAATGCTTTAACCAAGGAAAGAGATCAATTGCTGGCACAAGCGAACACGATCGATAGTGCACAGAACATAGAAAAATCGGTACAAAAACAACTTAAAGAGCAAATTAGCTCACTTACTTCTGAGAATAATAAGATCAAGGATGATTTGGCTTTTTTTGAAAGTTTGATGCCATCCAGCAGCCGACCACAAGGAATCAGCTTACAAAAAGCAAAAGTGGAAATGGTCGGCGGCAACCAACTTCGCTACCGCACGCTAGTCATGCAAGGTGGCAAAGCGATCAAGGAATTTTCTGGCGAATTTCATATCAGCTTGACACTTGTACAAGCTGGCAAATCTGTTATGATGGAAATCCCCGATCCAAAAATAGGGGAATCTGGCAAGCTCAAACTCTCGTTTAAACATTACCAAAGATTAGAGGGACAAATCGCTTTACCCGAAGGTGCCAGCATCAAAGCGGTACAAATGACGGTACTAGAAAAAGGCGAAGTGAGAGCTAAGCAATCGGTCAACCTTTAAAGGAGCGCAAATGTTTAATAGAAAGAGCAAAAGCACCATAGACAGCCTCATTGGTGCATCGACCAGTGTCCAAGGCGACGTCCATTTCAAAGGTGGCTTACGCATTGATGGACATGTCAGAGGCAATGTCATCGCTGAGCCAGGCACGTCCAGCATCCTAGTCATCTCGGAACAAGCCGTGATCGATGGCGAAGTACGTGCTGGTCACGTGGTCGTCAATGGCGTCATCAACGGCCCTGTGATTTCTACAGAGCTGATCGAATTACAAAGCAAAGCACGCATTTCTGGAGATGTTCATTACAAGGCCTTAGAAATGATGAATGGTGCACTCGTTTCAGGAAAGCTTGCGCATGATCAAGCGGCCGAGCCAGTACTAAAGCTAGCAGCATCAAACTAAGTCCCAGATAAAGGTCTATAATGACGAACAAACCTTTGTAGGAGCAAATTATGAACGCAGTAAGCGAAATGCCAAGTCCGATTGTTTTCACCGATAGCGCGGCCTCTAAAGTGGCGCAATTGATCGAAGAAGAAGGCAATCCTGATTTAAAATTACGAGTTTTTGTCCAAGGTGGAGGCTGTTCAGGTTTTCAGTATGGCTTCACGTTTGATGAAATCACCAATGAAGATGACACCATTATGCACAAAAATGGTGTACAGCTATTGATCGATGCCATGAGCTACCAGTATTTAGTCGGTGCTGAAATCGATTATAAAGACGACTTAGAAGGCGCGCAATTTGTGATTAAAAATCCCAATGCGCAATCGACCTGCGGTTGCGGTTCTTCCTTCTCAGCATAAGAAATTTGAATTTAAAAAAAAGACGCTACGGCGTCTTTTTTTATCGGTCAATTTATGGATAACGCGCTGAAACAAAGCACACTCGCCAAGGCTTTACGTCAGGTCTTGCCACGTCACTACGTTTTGTTCGATCCAGAAGACACCCGTCCCTACGAATGCGACGCGCTCTCGACTTATCGCCAGTTGCCCATGTTGGTAGCACTACCCGAAAACGAAGAGCAAATTCTCGAGATAGTCAAACTTTGCCGTCAATATCAAGTGCCCATCGTGCCACGTGGCGCTGGTACTGGCTTGTCTGGAGGAGCCACGCCGATTGCCCATGGCTTAGTGCTATCCACTGCAAAGCTCAATAAGATCACGCAAGTCGATGCTTACAGCCGTACCGCTACTGTGCAGCCCGGTGTGCGTAATCTGGCGATCTCAAGCGCTTGCGCTGAGTTTGGCTTATTTTATGCGCCCGACCCTTCCTCACAACTTGCTTGCAGTATAGGCGGCAATCTGGCCGAAAATGCTGGCGGCGTGCACTGCCTAAAATATGGCTTAAGTTTTCACAACATTTTGCGCGCCCGCGTCGTGACGATGGACGCTGAAGTGATCGAACTAGGGAGCACCGCTTTAGACGCGCCCGGCCTTGATCTACTAGCCGTGTTCATCGGTTCTGAAGGCATGCTTGGCATAGTCACTGAAATCACCGTTAAACTTTTGCCTAAAGCGGCTACCGCACAAGTAATCGTTGCAAGTTTTGATGATATTGCCAAAGCGGGTGCGGCAGTCGCTGACATCATCGCACAGGGCATTATTCCAGCCGGCTTGGAGTTAATGGATCAAACTTCTGTACGTATGGTGGAACCTTTCGTACACGCCGGTTACGATGTCGATGCAGCCGCGATTTTGCTCTGCGAAGCGGATGGCAATGCCGAGGAAGTCGCACAAGAAATCAGTCAAATGAGTGCGCTTTTACATCAGGCTGGTGCTAGAAAAATCACCGTCTCGCTAGGCGAAGCGGAACGTCAGAAACTTTGGTCAGGGCGCAAAAATGCCTTTCCCGCCGCTGGTAGAATTTCACCCGATTATTACTGTGTAGATGGCACCATACCGCGCAAACATTTAGCAGATATTTTGAATTTTATTACTAGCCTAAAAACTAAATATGAGTTGGCCTGCGCGAATGTATTTCATGCTGGCGATGGCAATTTACATCCACTCATTTTGTTCGATGCCAACCATGCCGGTGCGTTTGAAAAAGCAGAAGCCTTTGGTCAAGAGATTTTAGAACGCTGTGTACAATTAGGTGGCACGATTACTGGCGAACACGGAGTAGGCGTGGAAAAACTCAATGCCATGTGCGTACAATTTAATGCCGCCGAATTGAGTACTTTCTTGGCTGTCAAAACCGCTTTTGACTCCAGCGGTTTACTCAATCCAACAAAAGGTATTCCCAGCTTACAGCGCTGCGCGGAATTTGGTCGACTGCATGTATCTGAAGGACGGCTACGCTTTCCCGATTTGCCTCGATTCTAGGGCTCAGCAAGATCAAGAGAAAACCGTTACACTGGCGGGCTGTATTTTCAATCGGTGTGCCATGCCTTCCTCTCTGCTTTTTTTGATCGCCTCCCTCATCTGGGGCTCTACTTTTTGGGCGATTACCCAACAACTCGGCGAAGTTCCACCTGCAGTCTCGATTGCCTACCGATTTGGCTTGGCAGCTTTCATTTTATTTGTCTGGTGCTTATTCCAAAGGGGCCGCTTAAGCCTACCTTGGCGACTACAAATTTGGCTGATGTTACAGGGGTTTTTCACCTTCTCTCTCAGTTATTTGTGCACCTATTCGTCCGAACAATATCTGGTGTCGGCATTGGTGGCGGTGCTATTTTCATTGATGGTGATTTGGAGTCCCTTGCTTGAACGGGTGTTCTATGCCAAACCTCTTAGTCTAAGAATTTGGATTGCTGCCACCATTTCAATTTCTGGTGTTCTGCTCTTATTTTTTCCGACGCTACGTGCTCATTGGGAAGAAAACCAAAGTGCGCACGCCAACCATTTCCTACTTGGCCTAGGGCTGGCATTCGCCGCAACACTCGCTAGTACCTTTGGTAATTTAGTGGTAGTCCAAGTACGTAAATCGAGCGACGATGTTCTGTTGACGATGGCTTGGGCGATGGCTTGGGGCACACTATGGGTGTCTTTATTCGCGCTGATGACAGGGCAGACCTGGACCATTCCTCACAGCGTTCACTATTGGTTATCATTGGGGTATTTGTCCTTCTTTGGTTCAGTGGTGGCTTTTGCCTGCTACTTCACGCTGATCCATCGCATAGGTGCTCAAAAGACGGTTTTCATCGGCGTGGTAACGCCGATTATTTCGGTACTTTTATCGATTAAATTAGAAGGATACGCGCCAGGCTGGATAGAATGGTCAGGCATGATTCTGTGTCTAGCTGGCGTGGTCTGGGCCTTACGCGACAAACCCAATCAAAAGAATAAACCTACTTCGTGATCTAATCGAGGATTGCATCGCGGTAGTTGATATTGATATAAATAATAAAAAGAAGACAGCTTACTATTTCAATGCATAAATCACTAATCCTTCATTTACGATTGTGAAAATAATTACTGGTAGTCGGACGAATTTCACATTCTTTTTATCTTCGCCAGCCAATTTAGGCTATGCTGAAACTAGATTGATCGTCATTACTTTGCTAGCGACATGCCAACCAATACTTCAGCTGCCCTATCTAAACCACAGCTCGATTTACACACGCTGCTGGAGCGTTGCCGTGCCGCCTGTATGGCAGGACAGTATGAAGATCTGCCTGCACTATTGAGCACCATCACTTCTGCGCCATTAAGCCCTGAACAGGCCTTTCTTTTGGAAGTGATTATGCTGTATCCCGGCGCCTCCCAGCCGCCCTTGCCTCACTCTCAATTACACCAACGCGCACTGCGTCTATTAGAGCTATCACTGTCCATCGGCACGCCATTAGCCAAGGCATGGATTTGGGAGTTATTGCAGCTACTACAAATCAACCAAGAACTCTATCATGCGGCCTTGCACAGCACCGCAATGGCAGTGGAAATGTTTGAGCATTGTGGTCGCAAGAAGGATGCTCTCAGTATGCGTGTAAGTCGTTGCTTAGTGATGGTGCACTGCGAAATGTTTAAGGAAGTGATTGAGATGAGTTCGGCGATTTTACTCGATCGCGCCTTACTCACCCCCAATGCACTTTGCAATATCCTGCGCTCCCTCGGTTCGGCTAATTATTTTCTAGGGAATAGTTGTGACGACGAGCAAGCGATTTTATATTGGCGACAATCCTTAGAAGCGCATGAGGCCTGCTTGGTGGTGGCCGAGGAGTACGCCTTACGCCGTTTTACCATCATCGCCCATACAAACATCGCCGTCCTTTCGGCTTGTCTAGGATTGCGTTCATCGACCACTCATCACCTTCTAAAAATCGAAGGCATGCAAGATACCGCCGATCAAATTAATCCAAGCTGGCCATACTGGCTGCGCTATTGTGAAGTACTGCTACAGTGCCAAAGTGCGGAGCATGAACAAGGATGGCTAGCCTTGTTACGCCTATCAAAAAATATCCCACACGATGAACCACTCAATAACCCGGTATTGGAAGCAGTATTGAGCAAGGTGGTTAGCATAGGCCGACAATCGAAGCATTTTGAAGACGCATTGACGGCGAGTCAGACACAATTGGAACTCAATCACAAACGGCGACGGCTTTTGGTGAAGACCTTAGGTGATACAGTCGAGGACGTGATGGCAGTACCCAAATTGGTACAAAAAAATCTCGAACTGAGCCAACAGGGACATGTGTTAGAGAACGCCCTCGCACGAAGAAATCAGGAATTAAGTAGTAGCCTAGAACAACTTCGATTAGAAGCTGAAGTTCGTCGCCATGCCGAGTCTGCTTTACAAATCGCCCATGCGGAATTAGAGGATCAAGTACGCTTACGCAGTGCTGAATTAGAACGCGCCTTAAGTGTCGTGATGCGTCAAGAAAAACAATTGGCTTTAGGAAGAATGGTGGTGGGTGTTGCACATGAACTCAACACCCCTTTAGGAAATGCGACCATGGCTGCTAGTACCATGAACCATCTTTGCGAAACCCTAGTCGACGATTTAACAAACAATAATCTGAGCCGCCAGCGTTTACAAAACAATTTGGAAACTATGATAGAAGGCAATCTCATTCTCAGTCGTGCACTAAAAACGGCCAGCACTTTAGTGCAACGCTTTCGCGGACTGGCGATTTCGCAGCATCAAGAATCATTGGTCAAGTTTAATTTATCTCACCGCTGTGAAATGCTGTTAGTAGAATGGCGACCACGTCTGTCTGAACAAAAAATTCAAGTCAGCGTGGATATTGAACAGGGCATTGAACAAATTGGCTATCCAAATGCACTGTGCCAAGTCTTAGACCAGCTCTTGGC
>JAIELM010000531.1 GCA_019752975.1 Undibacterium sp.
GAAGTGATACTGGTATTCGTTATGACGAACGTACTCAAGGGACTTTGCAATTATTTCGCAACCAGCAGCAATACGATGGTGCAGCGACGGATATTGAGATTTTGCAGCGCTATGGTGTGCCCTACGAAGTCTTATCCGGTGAAGCTTGTTTACAAGTAGAACCAGCACTAGCCCAAGTACGTCAAAAATTTGTTGGCGCTTTGCGTTTACCTGGTGATGAGACTGGTGACTGTTTTAAATTTACCCAAAATTTAGCTAAGCTTGCTGAAGACATGGGAGTGAAATTTGAATACGGCGTGGCGATACAAAACGTACTTGCCGAAGGCGATAAAGTCACCGGCGTACAAACTTCCAAGGGTTTGTACACCGCGGATTCTTTTGTTCTCGCTTTGGGAAGTTATTCCTCGGTGATGCTACGTGAACTCGGGATCAAAATACCGGTGTATCCGATTAAAGGTTACTCAATTACCGTACCTATTACCGATGCCGCATCCGCTCCAGAATCGACCGTCATGGACGAAACTTATAAAGTCGCGATCACTCGTTTGGGCGATAGAATTCGCGTTGGTGGAACCGCTGAAATCACCGGTTACAATCTCGATCTGCGGGAAGCAAGACGTAAGACCCTAGTGCATTCGGTAACCGATCTATTTCCCAATGGTGGCGACGTTTCTAAAGCCCTATTCTGGACGGGCCTACGTCCAATGACGCCTGACGGCACACCAATTATTGGCCCTACACCCTATCGCAATTTATTCTTAAATACCGGCCACGGCACACTGGGTTGGACCATGGCTTGCGGCTCAGGGCAATTTTTGGCCGACCTCATGTCCAATAAAAAACCGGCGATTTCTACTGAGGGTTTGTATATGGATAGATACGGTAGCGTGAATCGGCCGATTGTGGCTTAGGTTCGTATGCCGATATGCTGCATGAAAAATCAGAACTACAGAGACACAGAGGGCATCGAGAAAAACATGTAGCCATCACAGCGACCTCTGTGCCTCTACGGCGATTTTTTTATTTTTATTTTGCTTAAACTATGCGCGTTAACATTCCCTTTCAAGACCGTGTCGGTATCGCCCATGAAATACTGGCGGTATTGGCGCGTCAAGGTTTGAATGTGCAGGTGGTGGAAGTTGATCCTCCGCATATCTACATCGACATCCCTGAGCTCAAACATAGCATGCTCGCCGCCTTGCAAGCCGATTGTGATCAAGTTGAGGGGGTGGGGACGATAGAGGTGGTGGATATTTTGCCGGGGATACGTCGACGCTTAAATCTTGATACCATCATGGCAGTGATGGAAGATCCGGTGTTAGCGATTGATGCCTTGGGGCGTATCGTGATCGCCAATGCGGCGGCGGCAGAAGTAACCCGCTGCACAGAAAAACAATTGTGCGAAAAATCCCTGTATCAAGTTTTACAAGACGCGACGATACAGCAGCAGTTGATTGCGAATGAATTTTGTGCTCCTACGCGTGAAGTTTTATTAAATGGCGAGCCTTTTTTGATGGACGTCACGCCAGTATTTGAGCCGCTTTCGGCAGAAACAAGTAGTGATGGCAAAGCGGTAGGCGCACTTTTAACACTGACCGCTCCCAAGCGCATAGGGGAGCGTATCCATGCGATCCAGCGTGGTGAAGTGGCTGGTTTTGAGGCCATTATCGGTGAGTCGGAGGCGATACGCTCTTTAAAAAAACGCGCTGCTAGAGTGGCCGTGGTTGATGCTCCTTTATTGATTACTGGCGAGACGGGAACAGGTAAAGAATTACTGGCTCAAGCCTGCCATGGCGCGAGCGTCAGACGGAATGCGCCTTTCTTAGAACTCAATTGTGCTGCCCTCCCTGAGAGTTTAGCGGAGAGCGAATTGTTTGGCTATATGGCTGGCGCTTTTAGCGGTGCCAATCGTGGTGGGAAACCTGGCTTGATCGAAATGGCCAATGGCGGCACAGTGTTTTTGGATGAAATTGGCGAGATGTCTTTGTACCTGCAAGCGAAGCTTTTACGCTTTTTAAACGATGGAAAATTTCGCCGTATTGGCGGTGAAAAAGAAGTCCAAGTCGATGTGCGCGTGGTTAGTGCAACGCACAGAAATTTGCGCAAAATGGTACAAGAAGGTAGCTTTAGAGAAGACTTATTTTATCGTCTCAATGTCTTGCATTTAGAAATGCCGCCACTCAGAGAAAGACACGATGACATCCTTTTACTGGCTCGTCATTTCATAGAAAGAGCCTGTACCCAAGCGCAAAAACCCGTCTCTAGATTGAATCAAAGCGCCGCCAGTGCCATGCTTAGCAATCCTTGGCGAGGTAATGTACGACAGCTGCAAAACGTGGTGTTTCGAGCGATTACGATGGCCGATCAAAAAGTACTCGATGCCAGCGATCTCGATTGGGCAGAGGGTAGTATTGCAGGTGAGACTTTGAACATCCCGGGTGATCAAGATACTTTTGATACTTGGGAAGCCTCGGTTAACCAATTTGAAACCGCTTTACTCACTAAGCTGTATCAAAAATATCCGTCTAGTCGTAAACTGGCGGCACGCTTAGATACTTCGCATTCCATGATCGCAGCGAAATTGCGCAAACATGGAATCGCTGGCCGACGATAAATTGGTTTAGCCTACTGGGCTAAATTGACTAAATTAAGACTATTGAAGTAAGTCAGGATTATCTACATCCTCGGGTAAATTCACTGCGGGAATAGTGTACTTCTCTTCTGCCCAAGCGCCCAGATCGATTTGTTTGCAGCGGTTGGAACAGAAGGGGCGAAAGGCGTTCTCTGGCGTCCAAATTACTTCGGCCGCACAAGTGGGACAGGCTACGGTGGTCATAAGCTAAAAATTACAGAGAGTTAAATCGAAAGAGACATCGCCTTCAAAAGGCTTGGGTTTCATATCGCCGTCTTGCGACATAATGCGTATCCATAACATATATTTATTGGCCGAAATCTCAGGTATAGCACCGAGTTCCTGCGGTAGTGTTACACGCAAGAGTTGATATACTTTTCCTTGCAACATTTGCTGGTAACTGCCACTTTGCGCAATTACTTTGGTGGTGCTACCCGCTTCGCGCAAAAGCTTTAATACTACCGCGATGGCATCAAATAGTGGGGCAATTGGGGCGAACCAGTTGGTAATGTCGGCGTAGCGTTTTTCTGTCGGAAATTTCTTCCATGCATGGTAACTCGGTAGATCAAATTCACAGGCACCGCCGGGGATGATAGTGCGACCACGTATGCTCATTAGCCATTCGTTCTCACGAATATTCTGTCCGGTCTTGCCAGTTGACGCCATCAGTTTAGCACTAGCTTGTTCTACTTCGGCGATCACTTGATCTAGCATTTCTGCCTGTACGTTGGGATTAGATTTGAAACCGATCAAGGTATTTTTTTGTCTATCGAGTTCTTGTAATAGATCGGATTTGAGGTCAGCACGACCCGCTACTTCTAGCATTTCAAAAATAGTCGCGATGGCGATGTGATGTTGCAGAGGATCGGACTGATGTAAGAAAAAAGTGAATTTCTCGTACAGGTCTTCCAATCGCAATAAGGTGCGAATGCGCTCGTTGAAAGGGTACTCGTAGACAATCAAAATAAATTCCCTGTAATCGTGGTGCCATGGTGCGCAGAATGCCTTAGTACTGAGGCAGACATTTTTTAAGGCTTACATTAAACTGACCACGCGTCGTCGACACAAGTAGGTGTGACGGTTTTGCATAAGTCCGAATGTTAACTTCTCGTGATTTTGAACCATGACGAGAAAAATTACAAACATTGCAGTTCAAATTTAGCGAAAAAGCGCTAAATTTATGTATTTCTCATGGAGTTTTTCCACTTCAAGACGTACTTGCGATAAATCGCGATCCGAATTGATCACATCATCAGCGACCGCGAGACGTTCACTTCGCGGAACTTGGCTGGCAATGATGCGACTTACTTGTTCTTGTGGTAGTCCATTTCTTGCCATCACCCTTTGTATTTGCGTCGCTTGTTCACAATCCACCACCAAAATTTGGTCAAGGCTTTCGACCCAAAAACCCGACTCTACCAATAAAGGAATGACAAAAATAAGGTAGGGGTGGTGTTCCCTCAAGGCCGACGCGGCGGCCTCACATTCTTGACGTATTAAAGGATGTAATATGCTTTCGAGTAGCTGTTTTTGCGATGCCGAGCTAAACACTTGATCACGCATCTTTTGCCTATCCATAGCACCAGATTCCGAGATGAAATCATTTCCAAAACTCGCTCGTATCGCGGTTATCGCTAAGCCATTGGGCGCGGTGAGGGCATGTGCGATGGCATCGGTGTCGATGATTCCAGCACCCAACTGCGCGAAATAATTCGCTACCGTGGTTTTGCCGCTGCCTATGCCGCCAGTGAGGCCTAGACTAAATTGAGTCATGGGTTTTGTCAGCGGCTCTATCACCTCCATATCAAGCGAATAACCCAAGATATTGATTTGTGATGCCCTTCCCCCAGACCAGTGCGATCAGACCCGCTGCAGCTAGATAAGGGCCAAAAGGAATCGGCTTGTTCTTATTCATTTTTCCCGACAAGATCAGGCTAATGCCCACTGTCGCGCCGACTATGGACGAGAGTAAAATGATGGTCGGTAATTGTGTCCAGCCCATCCATGCACCAAGTGCTGCGAGTAATTTGAAATCGCCATAACCCATACCTTCTTTACCCGTGATTAGCTTAAAGAGCCAATACACTGACCATAGCGCTAGGTAGCCTGCTGCAGCACCGATCACAGCATGTTCTAGAGTAGTGAAAGTCCCGGAAACATTGAGTAACAAGCCGCCCCACATTAATGGCAGCGTGAGGTCATCGGGTAATAATTGCGTGTCCGCATCTATGAAAGTCATGGCGACTAAAAACCAGACAAATACCACTGCTGCTAAGCCATTTATACCACTACCAAAATGCCAAATCATGAAAGCGGAAAGAGCGCCAGTGAGTAGTTCAACTATGGGGTAGCGTAAAGAAATCGCTGCCTTACATTGAGTACACTTGCCGCCTATCACAAGATAACTGATGACCGGTATATTTTCTAAGGCGCTAATTTGATGCCCGCAGTGCGGACAGGCAGAGCGTGGTAAAACCAGGTTGTAACGATCAGTATGCACCGCCTCCTTACCGGATTCGATAGCGACATAATTGTCTGATTCTCTCTGCATCATTTTGGGGATGCGGTGAATCACCACATTTAAGAAGCTACCAATTAGCAAGCTTAAGATGCCGATGAAGAGGGTGCTTATGCCATTTTCAGGCGGGGTAAATAAAAAATATTCCATTAAACGACCGAGCCCATCTTGAAAATTGGAAGGTATAAGGCGATCACAAGGCCACCAATAACCACACCTAAAATGACCATGATCAGTGGTTCCATGAGACTGGCCATAGATGCCACCGCGACATCGACTTCTTCCTCATAAAAATCGGCGACTTTGCCCAACATAGAATCAAGCGCACCAGATTCCTCGCCAATGGCGACCATTTGCGTCACCATACTGGGGAATACATTGGCGTTTTGCATGGCGACTGTCAAACTTGTTCCTGTTGTGACTTCCGTTTGTATTTTTATGGTGGCGTCTAAGTAGACTGAATTGCCGGAAGCGCCGCCTACCGAATCCAAGGCCTCGACTAAAGGTACCCCCGCCGAAAACATGGTGGCCAGAGTGCGGGTCCAGCGGGCGATGGTGGCTTTACGAATAACCGCGCCAAATATGGGGGCTTGCAATAGAATTCTATCCATGAAGCGCTGCATTTTTAAAGAGCGGCGCCACGATTGCATGAAGAAGTATATAGAACCAGCGATGCCCGGGAAAATAATATACCAGTTGCCGACAAAGAAGTCTGAGATATTCATGACGATTAAAGTAGGTGCTGGGAGTGATGCGCCAAAACTTGAGAACACCTCTTTAAATGCAGGAACAACCCAGATCATAATCACTGCAGTAACAATGAAGGCTACTGATAAAATGGCGATCGGATAAGTTAACGCAGACTTAATTTTCGCCTTCATCGCCAAGGTTTTTTCTTTGTAAATCGCCAAACGTGTCAATAGATCTTCCAAAATACCGGCTTGTTCACCAGCACCAACCAGATTGCAAAATAGGGCATCAAAATATAAGGGATATTTGCGAAACGCTTGATTTAGACTGGTTCCTGTTTCTATATCGCCGCGTATGTCGGACAGCAATTTAGACACAGAAGGATTGACATGACCTTTACCTACGATATCAAATGACTGTAGAAGAGGCACGCCAGCTTTCATCATGGTCGCCAGTTGGCGGGTGAACATGGTGATATCTTTATCGGTAATTCTCTTGCCCGAGGTGTAGCTTTTTTTCTTGACTTTAGTGACGAGAATACCTTGTCTACGCAATGTGGCACTAACGATAGTCTCACCGCTTGCCCGAAGTTCACCACGCATCACTTTGCCTTGCTTGTCTTTACCTTCCCAAGCATACATAAAGTCTTTTACTTGGTTTGATTTCGTTGGTGCTTTTTGCAGCGTTGCCATGGATGATTTCCTATTTTCTTATTCGTTGGTGCAGCCAAGTACTTCTTCTAAACTAGTCAAGCCTTGCTTGACTTTTTGCAGCCCCGATCTCCGTAAACCCTTGACCCCTTCACTTTCAGATTGCTTGCGAATTTCTAGCGATGTACCATTGGCAAGGATAATTTTTTCTATGGCTTCGGTAATCGGCATGATCTGATAAATCCCCACGCGACCTTTATAACCGGAACCGTTACAACGCTCGCATCCGACTGGACCTTGAGGTTTCCAAGTGCCATCTAATTCTTCGTCTAAAAATCCGGCAGCGAGCAATACGTCATCTAAAATGTCGACTGCTTGTTTGCAAGTGCAAAGCCGACGTGTCAGCCTTTGCGCAGTGATTAGTATCACCGAAGAGGCAATATTAAAGGGCGCGACGCCCATGTTCATTAAGCGTGTGAGGGTGGACGGTGCATCGTTGGTATGTAAGGTGGAAAACACCATATGACCGGTTTGCGCTGCTTTAATCGCGATGTCGGCGGTTTCCAGATCGCGAATCTCACCGACCATAATAATGTCAGGATCTTGGCGTAAGAATGATTTCAAAGCGACAGGGAAAGTCAGACCAGCGCGGTCATTAATATTGACTTGATTCACACCTGGTAAGTTAATCTCGGCGGGATCTTCCGCAGTCGAGATATTAATTCCCGGCTTATTAATCACATTCAGACAGGTATAGAGCGAAACCGTCTTACCTGATCCTGTAGGTCCAGTCACTAAAACCATACCATAAGGACGTTGAATTGCATCCATGAGAATGGCTTTTTGATCCGGATCATAGCCCAGTGCATCGATCCCCATTTGTGCTTGTGAACCGTCCAAAATACGCATGACGATCTTTTCGCCATAGAGCGTCGGCAGGGTAGATACCCGAAAATCAATGGCTCGGCTCTTGGAGAGTACCAGGCGCATCCGGCCATCTTGCGGCACCCGCTTTTCCGAGATGTC
>JAIELM010000079.1 GCA_019752975.1 Undibacterium sp.
GATGGGCATTCCCACTGCTTCCACGATCGCCTATTTCCTGACTTAGGCTAACGCTGCATCGATAACGTATAGTACCTACCTTGATTAACATTTTATGTTAGCTAATCCACAGTAATAATGTGAGAAATTACCACTTTCGTCCTCTTATCCAATCTATTATCCGATCTCTCACCCAATAATGAGAACGTAGTTACTTCGTTAGCTCATCGCACATTTTCGGCATACGAACACCAAACACTGCACACCAATCACGCAGCATTGCTGCGCACGCACGGAGCATAGACTTTTTAATCGTTAGATTTGAGCAATCACGTGATCGCGCTTCATCGCTTGCACTCACCTGTGTTGGTTAAACCGAGATTTTCCATTAGGATTTTTGATGATGACGGATGCACTTTTCGAGACAGTTTTGCTGCGAATGAGGCGCTAATAGCGAGCTATTAGCAACGAAGAGCAACAAAAATGGCCGAAAATGCGCCGTCAGCGCAAAAATGGCACCGCAGGTGCGCCTAATGGAAAATCTCGGTTAAATTCATCAATACTAAAAAAAGCGCAAAAGACGCTTGACTATGACACCCATGTCAAGGTTTACAGTCCTCATTTTCCACACCATTAAAAGGACGCATCCTATGACAACTTCCTACCAACAACTCATACTATCCCTCCTGACACTAGCATCATTCTCGACGCTGCGTGCTCAAGCGCAGGATATTTCTTCCACGCCCGCCTTGGCCTGCCCCACACCTGAGAGCGGGAATGGTTATGTGGAGCCGGGCGAACTAATACGCGAACTATATCGTCTTGTTTCGGCACCCGCAGGAGCGTCAAAAAATTGGACTCGCTTGCGTAGCCTACATGCACCTAACGCGACGATTACCTTTCCCCAACACGTCGGGGACAAATTGCACGCGACAACCTATAATGTCGAACAGTTTACTGCGCTCAACGACAAACTATTCGGGAAGCGCGGTTTTTTTGAAGTGGAGCTGCGCCAAGAAGTGCAAATTTTCGGCCATGTCGCCCACGTATGGAGCGCCTACGCCAGCAGTGAAAGTGTCGACGGCAAGCCTTACACCTACGGCATTAATAGCTTTCAATTACTCAACAATGGCCAATATTGGTGTGTGCTCTCTGCCACATGGGACGGTGATGTTACCCGTCATAACAGCATCCGTGATTGGGCTGGTCTGCCTAACGCGTCGACTCCATAAATCTTAGATTGAGGCGCTATATGCAAGCAGCTTATTATTCGATAGGTCAACTCGCACGACTGTCTGGTGTCAGTACACGTGCCTTACGACACTATGAACAAATTGGCCTGCTTGCTGCTCAACGCAATTCCTCAGGCTACCGGGTATTTCCATCAACGGCACTTGAACACGTAGAACGCACTCAAGTCTTACTAAAAAATGGATTCACGCTCGCCCAAATATTACCGGTCGCCTCCATGTTCGGCATAGAATCGACGAACCGCCAAACTATCTGCGCGGATGTCATCCGCCTGTACCACCAAAAACTAAGCGAACTAGACGCACGCATCGCAGCACTAGCCGAAATACGCGAACGTGCTGCAATACGCCTAGAGGTACTTGAGCAACAACGCCGTGAAGGCGGCCCTAAATAATGTTATGCGCTTTTTATTTAGACCTAAATGCCGGTTGTATGATCACATGATTAAATTGCGTGGGCGTTGGCAGCAATTTGCTGGTTAACTGGGGCGCATGCACATTGGTCAACACTCGGAAAAGCTTTGATGTAAAGGCCACTAAACAGGCTAGCCATCAATCCCATCAAATTCCGTCATTCACACCATCACTCGCACTGTCACTCGCACTGTCAATCGCACTGTCAATCGCACCGCCGGCCACCCATTCCATAATATCGCCGGGTTGACAAGCTAGGCGCTCACAGATTTTTTCTAAAGTATTGAAGCGTATCCCCCTTACTTTTCCCGACTTAAGTAAAGAAAGATTCTGCTCTGTGATTCCCACGTACATAGCTAACTCTTTGGATTTGAGTTTACGTTTGGCGAGCATCACATCGAGGTTGATTACGATAGTCATCAGATGAAGCCCTCGTTTTCTTCTGCTAAGCGTCGTCCCTCGTGCATGATGTTGATCACCAAATAAAATAAGCAGGAAACGAGAATCAACATTAATTGCTCAGAGGTGATGCTGAATGAAACCTGTCTATCGTCCACTTTGGTAAAAATCTTAAAGCAAAGATGACGGAGCGGTAGTTCGAGTATCGTCGCCAGCGTTGCCAAGAACCCTGCACCAGCAAAACTTCTTAAAGCCACGATATTCTTCATCGAAAAAATAGCCCTATGTTGAACGGAAATCAAAAGCGCGTATAAGTGCCAAAATCCGTACGCCATTGCGACAATATTAGGTAAGCCCAAGAGCGTACCGATCAGTCTTTGTGATGGCATTAAGTCCCCCATCTGCGCAAAACTGAGTCCACTAGGCGTCAAATACATATGGAGGCCAGCAACATCAAGAGGAATGTTGCTCCAGGCCAGCACGAAAAATAGGCACTGGAATAAAAAAACGATACAGAGCAAGACTCGTATTGATTGGCATTGCGTAGCAATTTTCATAAATTCTCACTAAAAAATAATAAATTATCGTTTTACAGCAATTAATGTTCGTGTTATAGTGAATTATATTCGATAAATAAGGGGTATAGTAATGTTGACAGTAGCAAAACAATTATTTAGTCTTACGTTAGTAATGAGCTTAATGGCATGTTCCAACTTCGTCGTTAGTGAAAAAAATTTCTTAAACCCTGATGTGCTGACCGGCCATCATTTCGTTAAGACACTCGATCAAAACAGTGTGCAGCAAGTTCTACCCAACGCCAAGCTTATTGAGGAACGGATCACCAGCGGCGACCAAATAGAACTTCAGGGTGTGCAGGTACTACAAACACCGGCGACGATCAGTGTTTTATATTTCGGCGGGAATATGTTTCATCTGGATGAATCTGCACCGTATTTATTCGAAAACATAGGACCTTGCCCAGCCAACGTGGCGGTTTTGACTATCGCGGTTATGGCCGAAGCGCAGGTAGTCCAAGTATCGAAAATATGAAACAAGATGCCCTGCAAATCTATGATCACATCCGCGCCAAAACACCAGGTAAGTTGATTGTGCACGGACAATCCTTGGGCAGTTTTATGGCCGCTTACGTGGCACAAAATCGCGTGACTGATGGCGTCGTTTTGGAATCAACCGCCAGCAATCCTTTGGATTGGGCACAAGCGAATATTCCTTGGTATGCACGTCCCTTTGTAGGAATAGAGCTAAGCCCAGACCTCAAGGTCATTGATAATGTCGCGGCCGCACGCCAGCATCGTGCACCCGCACTGGTAATGGTGGGCGAACAAGACCGTACCACGCCGCCAGAATTGGGACGCAAGGTATTCGCCGCTTTTCCAAACGCGGCCAGTCAATTTCTTCTAGTTCATGACGTGGGACATAATGGCGTAATGAAAAAAGACCAGGCGAAAACGGCTTACTGCGCCTTCCTTATTGGCCTCGATAAATAGTTTTCTAGCAAATCAAGCGTTTTGACACAAAGAGAATCTAAGGCAATTCGTAATTATTCAGCCGCCCATAGCCTTGAACGTAAAAACCCCTCAACGCCGAGACGCTGAGACGCGGAGAAAATCAGAGAAAACCTCTGCGCTCCTCGGCGTCTCTGCGCCTCGGCGTTGAGGGGTTTCCAATGAAGAATTACTATCGTATTTAATTCGGATTGGTATAAGACAATTCTTTGCGCTCGCTACGCCTCTTTGTCGCATGTTTCTCGCTTTTTTTCATGGAAGCTAGAAACATGGAAACTCAATAGTTCCCTCCCAATTTGGCCCAGAGAAGCCCAAAACTTCCATTACGATTTGCGATGGTGATGGATGCACTTTCCGAGTCATACGATAAAAAAATATTGCCACGATGCTTGAACCGAAAAACCAATAGCCATCATATTTCTTTTGATGAGCGTATAAAGAAATTTCCAGTTACACTAAGTCAAAATGAATTTAAATCTATTGGAAACACCTTATGCACCCCGTTGTACTCAAACATGTCAGCAAAACCTATCAGCTTGGTAGCATCGCTGTTCCAGCATTAATTGATATTAGTTTAGAGATTCGCCCCAACTGTTTTACCGTCATATCCGGCGCATCGGGTAGCGGCAAAACCAGCTTACTTAATGTGATCGGATGTATAGACCGACCAGATCAAGGACAGGTGATCGTTGCGGGGCACGATATTGCCAGCATGAATGAGGACGCCTTGTCTGATTTTCGAGCAAAAACTTTAGGCTTTATTTTTCAGAATTTCAATTTACTGCCTGTGCTGACTGCCTACGAAAATATAGAATATCCGCTACTGCTTTCCAACATCCCCGCCGCTGCGCGCAAAGAACGGGTGCGTGCATTATTGGACGCGGTAGGCCTTTCTGATCGAGCACAAAATCGACCAGGGCAGCTTTCCGGTGGTCAGCGTCAAAGAGTCGCTATCGCCCGCGCGCTAGCAGGTTCACCTAGTCTGGTATTGGCAGACGAGCCGACCGCCAATCTGGATAGTCAGACTGGCGCTTCTATCATCGCACTCATGCGCAAAATGCAGCGTGAACATCAGGTTGCCTTTGTCTTTTCTTCTCACGACCCACAGATACAGGCCGAAGCCGATGATGCCTTTACCATTCGCGATGGAAAAATTTCACATACCGCTACCCTCAACAATTCACGCACAATCACACCAAACAGTGATCCCTTAGCAACGCAAGAGGTGAACGCATGATGTTCTCACTTGCCATGCGCAATTTAATGCGCAACCGTCGTCGCACCGTCGCTACTTTACTTTCCATGATCATCGGTCTAGGTGCGATTTTGATCTTTGGTGGATATAGCCGCAACGCGATGTATGCCATGCAAACTGGCTATGTCCAATTGCACGGTCATTTGCAGATCCAGCATGAAGATTATTTTTTGTACGGTAGCGGCAATCCCGCTGCCTATGGCATTGTCGATTATCAGAACATCATGAGGCAAATCGAAAAAGATCCCATACTCGCCCCCATGATCACGGTGGTCACACCTAAACTCCAATTAGGGGGTATTGCTGGCAATTTTGCCGCAGGTGTATCTAAAAACGTGATCGCAGCCGGCGTGATAGTTGAGCAACAGAACCAAATGCGCAAATGGGATGACTATGGCAGTGCCAGCTATACCCCCAAATACGCTCTCAGCGGCACCAATGCCGACACAGTTGTCATTGGAACTGGCGTCGCTCGCATACTGCAATTATGTACGCCCCTAAAAGTAGAAAACTGCACGCGCAATCCCCAAGCCTATCGTCCCACCAATACCTCCTCCGGTGCTGCTCCAAATCCAAATCAAATTCCTAGTGACATCGCGGAACTTTCGGCTCTTGAGCAAAATAAAACCCCGCTTAAACCAAATGAAGCGAATCAAGTACGAATCGAGATGCTAGCAGCAAATATTCATGGCGCACCAAATGTCGCCAGCCTACAAGTGAGCGAAGCAGTCAATTGGGGGCTGAAAGAATTCGATGATAGTTTTATGGTGATGCATTTAGGGCAGGCGCAAAAACTTATTTTTGGCGGAGATACGCCACAGGTATCAGCGATACAAATTCAGTTACACCACACACTACAAATTCCCGCCGCCAGAGCGCGCTTAGCGCAATTATTGAAGAGCCAATTCAAAGACGCGCCATTAGCAATTTTAGACTACGAGACTCTAGCCCCAATTTACGGACAAACCATCAAATTTTTTGATTCTGTCTTCGGCTTCATTGCCACCCTAATCGGTGTCATCGTTCTATTCACTGTCGGCAATACCATGAACACTGCCGTCGTCGAACGCACCACAGAAATTGGCACTCTACGCGCTATAGGGCAAAGACGTAGTGGCATTCGTAGCTTATTTGTGTGTGAGGGCATGTTACTTGGCCTACTCGGTGCCATACTAGGCGTGCTTGTCGCCCTAATTATCGCCTACATCATTAACCATGCGGGTCTTAGTTGGACACCACCTGGCTATGTGTACGCCTATCCACTTAAAGTAAGAATTTGGGGTGACTGGGGTCTCATTCTAGCTTGCACCAATGGCTTACTCTTTGTCGCAATACTCTCGGCTTGGCTACCTGCGCATAGGGCTGCAAAGTTAATGATAGTCGACGCTTTGCGTCACGTTTGAAAATCACATGAAATTCAAAATGAAAAAATTCAGCACCCGCCTATTGCTATGCATGCTCATCTTCAATCTAAGCCATGTCAGCGCCAAAGACAAAACGCTGGATGCGCAAGCGATACTCGCTGCGAGCGACGCGGTACGTAATCCAGATTTCCCTTTTGGACTGACTACCACCTTAATCGAATATCGTAACGGTAAACAAACCGATACCAGTACACTGGCAATCTACGCTAAAGCGGACAAAAACAGCGGCCAATTTCACAACCTCATCCGCTTTATCGCTCCCGCCAGAGACGCCAATAAACTCATGCTAAAGAACGGCAATGATCTGTGGTTTTACGACCCGTCCAATCAAGCCAGCATACGTATTTCGCCGCAGCAAAGACTATTGGGACAAGCCGCAAATGGCGACGTGGTCACTGTCAATCTCGCCAAAGATTATCAAGCCAGTTTAGCCAGCGAAGAAGATATCATTGATGGTGAAAAACAGAATCGCCACTGCTATAAACTGGCCTTAGCCGCAATCAGCAACGACGTCACCTATCATCATATTGAACTCTGGATAGACAGCAGTAATAAGCAACCGATCAAGGCGCGCTACTATACCGAAAGCGCACGCCTACTAAAGACCGCCTATTTCCGCCACTATCAAACCCAGTTGGGACAACTACGCCCAACCGAAACGGTGATCATCGATGGCCTTGATCCGACTTGGGTAACCATTATGCGTTTTTCCGATTACGCCAAACGTGAAGTGCCAGATAGTTGGTTGCAACGAGACTATTTGCCGAGATTTAAGCCAAACTGAGCCAAACTACGCCCAATCATCGACCATGTTTTTATTCTGTTTAAGTCTACTCGCCCAACAAAATCCGATTGACGATCTAGACGCTTTAAAACTCGCAGACAATGCGCCAAAAACGGTACAAATCGCACGTGACTGGCATAGCTCATTTGAGCTTGGGCTAGGACAGTCACGCTCAAGCAATCAATATCACACCGCAGAACAGCGATTCGCCTTGGAGCTTGGATTAGATACCCGACTCAGTTCAGAATTACGGGCAGTATTTGACTATCGACTCGATCAAAATTGGCAGCAAAATAGATCAGCTAGCAATGCAAGTAATGGACAAGATCGCGCATCCAAGCAAACCCGTATCAACACCATCAAAGCCGCCTATCTTAGCTGGCAAATCCATGAACAAAGCAACCTCGATCTTGGCCGCATCAATGCTTACCAAGGAGTCGCCTTAGGCTACAACCCCACAGATTTTTTT
>JAIELM010000458.1 GCA_019752975.1 Undibacterium sp.
AAATGCGCCGTCAGCGCACAAATAGCACCGCAGGTGCGCCTAATGGAAAATCTGGGTTGAAGTAACAATAAGACACAAAACGATGCTCGCCATTTTTGCTACAATGAAATTATCTCAAGCGAATAATTAAAGTGAAGATGAAAGTGCTCAAATTCTTAGTACTGTTCTACGCCGTGTTTGTCTTGACATTCACGTCAGCGCAGACGCGAGCACAAACCGCAAACAAAGAAGTAGTACATCTCTTCACCATAGAAGAACTCGACCAAAATGGAAAATCACTTCCACTCGCCAAAGACAGCAAGGAGTTGCTGGCCTACTTAGAAAACGCCATGGGAGTGCGATTTGAGGTGCGTCGTGTACCGTGGAAGCGGGCAATAGAATATGCCTTAAATGACGAAGAAGCTCTACTTATGGGAATGTCCAAAACCCAAGAACGTCTGACTAAATTTGCCTTTTCGGATCCCATCAGCGCCAACGGTAACTGGCTCGTGACGCGCTGCGAAAACAGTTTTGTTTTCAACGAATTAGAGGACTTACGTGGTAAGGTAATCGGTGTCGTGTCAGGAACCAGTGCTGGCGATGAATTTGATCAACAAGCCAATTTAATTTACAAAGTGGAGCGTGATATTAGTGCAGGAGCAAACCGCTTGCAAAAATTACTCCTAGGGCGGGTCGATGCACTGGTCTGGTATGGCGTTACTACCGATGTCAAAGCAATGGACGAGATTATCAACCGTCGCTTGGAAAATCTACCGTTGGAGGCAAAGACAAACAAACCGAATCGCCTCTGCGTACTTCCCAAACCGCTCTCTATCGTCACCAATCATTTTTCCATGAAATTGCGCGATGAACCGAATAAATTACTCGCTCGTATCAATCTTGCCTTGGCCAAAGGCCGTAAGGGAGGTCAGATTCCTAAATGATTTCTACGCACGTTCCGGAATAAATTCTGGCACACTGACCCCTTTCTCGGCTTAAGTATACTTCTCAGCAATGGCAAATCCCATCACACCTCAATCCCCCACCATCAATATGACTGGTAAATTTGTTACTGGTTCGACCATGAGACATGTAGTCAATATGACGGCAACTGGCTCGGTCGGTTTGATCGCCATCTTCGTGGTGGACGTGCTCAATCTTCTCTACATTTCACGTTTGGGCGTAGCAGAATTGGCCGCCGCGATTGGTTATGCTAGTACCCTACTTTTTTTTCACACATCGATTGGCATCGGCCTCTCCATTGCTACTGGTGCGATGGTGTCACGTGCCATCGGTAGCGGCGATACACTTTTATCCAAACAGCTAGCTGCCAGTTCGCTCGTTTTAATCGCGATCATTAGCGTCTGCCTCGCACTACTTACTTACCCACTCTTGGACTGGCTATTGCAGGCACTGGGCGCACTTGGCGATACGGCCATATTGGCAGGACGATTCTGTCGTATTGTTTTACCCTCTATTCCCTTGCTCGCTTTAGGGATGGGACTATCGGCTTTATTACGTTCTGTCGGTGATGGTAAGCGCGCCATGTATGTCACATTAGGCGCTGCCGCCGCGACTGCGATCCTCGATCCCTTGTTTATCTTTGGCTTTGGATGGGGACTTGATGGTGCCGCCTATGCCAACATCTGCGCTCGTGTAGTCTTAGCTGGTGTAGGTTTTTATGGGGTTATTAGGGTTCATCGACTATTGATCAAACCTAGCCAACAGGTACTCCTGGCAGGCGCAAAGAGTTTTGCCAGTATTGGCATCCCCGCTATCCTGACCAATATCGCCACTCCAGTAGGAAATGCCGCTGTCACTGCCGCCATCGCTAAGTATGGTGATCAGGCTGTGGCTGGTTGGGCGGTGGTGTCACGCCTCATTCCTATGGCTTTTGCCGGATTATTTGCACTGTCGGGAGCTATCGGCCCCATCCTAGGGCAAAACCTTGGCGCTCAGCGCTATGACCGACTACGCTCGACCATGCGTGACAGTCTTAAACTCACCTTAATTTATGTTTTAATCGTATGGTTTTTACTCGCTGTGTGCAGCCAGCTGATCGTCAACGCCTTTGATGCCAAAGGATTAGGTGCAGACGTCATCATGTTTTTTTGTGTCTTCGTTGCAGGAAGCTTTCTCTTCAATGGCAGCTTGTTTGTCGCCAACGCCGCGTTCAATAATCTTGGTTATCCCTTGTATTCTACTTTGCTCAACTGGGGACGCTCGACTTTAGGTGTCATCCCATTTGTCTGGTTTGGCAGTCTATGGTTTGGTGCTCGCGGAGTGATCGCTGGTTATGGGTTAGGAGTGATTTTTTTTGGCGGTGCGAGTGTCTGGCTGTGTTTCAGAGTATTGGAAAAATTAGAAATAAAAAACACTGGAGTATTAAAATAAAATGCTCCAACAAAATTTGTTCATGATAATATTTGCGCGCAATTAGTATCAATTGCGCTTTTTTGTAAGTATTTTTCATCAATAATTAAAGAAAGAAAATTCATGAACAAATTAAAAAAATCTCTGTTTAGTTTTGCGCTTGGACTTGGCATTGCAGCCTCTATGTCACCCGCATTTGCGATTGATTATGGTACTTGTGTGAACCTGCTTTGCCAATGTTACGAAGGGGATCAAGCGGCTTGTAATGATTTCCGCAATTCACGTTGCAATCGCCTAATTTATCCTTCCGACCCTGGAACGATGTGCTCAATGTAGCAATAAATTAAGCTTCATCACGATGCTCAGAAGAAAATTCATTTTGTCTGTGCATCGTGTCAAGTCATCTTAGAACTTCCTTATTCCTAGCTTCCCTCGTTAAAGCATGCCATTTTGCCGCGCTGCGCAAGAGATTTGCTGATCTTCCGCACATAAATTGGTCTCATCTCGCACAATTCTGGTTTAGAATGCAGCGTCCTTGATCTTTCTTTGTAATTTCTTGCCAACTTTCTTGAGTAGCAGGACTTAGGAAAATAAGGGCTAGATTTTTACCATCATCTTAAAACATAAAATAGGAGAACATTGCATGAGCAGTGCTGCAATCACCCCGGGGCAAGAGGTCCCGATCCCAGAGTTTAAGCAAATCATGGGGCATCCCGCTCCGCTTTGGATGTTATTCATGGCCGAATTTTGGGAACGCTTTGCGTTTTATGGAATTCGTTGGGCCTTAGTGCTCTATATTGTGGCGCAATTTCACGATGGTTCTGCCACTGGTCAGGGCTCAGCCAATGCTTTATATGGCTCGTATTTAGCGATGGTATACGCCGCTGCCCTATTCGGTGGTTATGTGGCCGATAAGGTAATTGGTTACCAACGCTCGATTTTACTCGGGGCGGTATTCATGGCTACTGGCTTGTTCATGATTGCCTATCCGAATCAAGATATATTTAATTTTGGCCTTGCCACGATTATTGTAGGTAATGGACTGTTTAAACCGAATATTTCCTCCATGGTTGGTAAGCTCTATAGCATTGCCGATACGCGACGCGATTCTGCTTTTACAATCTTCTATATGGGGATCAATATTGGCGGTATGGTCGCGCCAATATTCACACAATTACTAGCACAAAAAGTTTTTAACACCGGTGACACCCCAGCTTATAAGGTGGTGTTTATCGCTGCTGGTGTGGGCATGATCATTAGTCTCATCTGGTTTGCAATTGGCCGTCGCATGTTAAAAGGTATAGGCGCACCAGCGGAAAATGCGCAAAGCATGGTTAAAGTGTTTTATGTCGCCTTAGGCGCACTGTTTACGATTCCTGTATTTTGGTATGTGTTGAGTCTGGGTGCCAATGTATTGGCCAATATTTTGTACACTTTGTTTGTCATCTTATCGGTATTGCTCATCATTGAAGGTCTGCGAATCGGTAAAGTAGCTCGCGATAAAGTCATCGCGATGCTATTAATTTTTGTGTTCAACGTTCTATTCTTTATGTTTTTTGAACAAGCTGGTAGCTCGTTTACTTTCTTGACTGCGAATATCGTTAATCGCAATGCATTCGGATTTGAGATCCCTATCGCGTGGTATCAAAGCGTGAATTCTTTGGCGATCATCGGCTTTGCGCCTATCATCGCAGCCCTGTGGGTATTCTTGGGTAAGCGTAACCTTAACCCCTCAATTCCTTTTAAATTCGGATTAGGATTAATTGGTAATGGTTTGGCTTTTGGCTTTTTAATGTTCGCGCTCACTAAGTTGATCGACGACAAAAACATGATTCCTTTTTACCCTATGATTCTGGTGTACATGATTCAGTCTATAGGTGAACTCTGTTTATCACCTATAGGCTTATCGATGGTGACCAAATTAGCCCCCCCTCGCTTGGTTGGCTTGGGTATGGGTGGTTGGTTCTTGTGTACTGGAATAGGCAATAATTTGTCTGGCATTTTTGCTGCACATGTGAGCGGCGCCACGGGATTATCTGTGCAATCTGCCTTGGACGGTTATACCTTTGGCTTCTATGCCTTGGTCGGAGCCGGCGTGTTCTTGCTGGTCATTTCACCGATTATGCAAAAGCTTTTGCACGGCGTAAAATGATTTTTATGTCTGACACTTAGGTGCAGCATCGATAAAAAAAGCGAGCTTTTTATAGCTCGCTTTTTTTATAGGGAATTTTAAATTTATTTGCTACGTAACTTAATCGATTTCCCGTTCGGAACACCAAGATAGGTCTTTCCAAATTCGACAGCAGGCATGGCGCGCGCTACCAGAAAACCTTGAATTTCATCACATAGATGCTGACTAAGAAAAGCGCGTTGCGCCTCGGTCTCTACACCCTCTGCGATAACACGTAATTTCAAAGCATGCGCCAAGCTAATGATCGCACTGACAATGGCGATATCGCTTTCATCGTCGGGTAAATGCGTGACGAAGGATCGATCTATTTTGAGCTTATGAATCGGAAAACGTTTTAGATAGCTCAGACTAGAATAACCGGTGCCAAAATCGTCAATTGCCATGGTCACCCCTAGCTTGGCAATGGCTGCTAATTTCTTTAAAACTTCCTCAGCGTCACGGATCAAAATCGATTCAGTTAGTTCCAATTCGATGCAGCTTGCATCGAGCTGAGCAAACTGCAAAGCGCGGGCCAAGTCTTCGACAAAATTAGGCTGTTGAAATTGTAGTGCTGAGACGTTCACAGCGATACACACATGTCTGCCGTGTTGATTCCAAATTGCCGCTTGAGCAATGGCCGTTTTCATGACCCAATTGCCGATGGCGATAATGAGACCGGTTTCTTCTGCAATGGGAATAAATTTGGCAGGGCTGATTTCCCCTAGTTCTTTATCGGTCCAACGAAGTAAAGCTTCGGCACCGAACACATGATTATCTCGCAGATCGACCAAGGGCTGATAGTGTAATGAAAACTCCTCTCGATCAAATGCTTGTCGCATCGCATGATCCATTTTCATGCGAGACAACAGATCAATATTCATTTGTTTTTGATAGAAACGAAAATCGGCACGTCCTCGCCCCTTGACGTGGTACATCGCGCTGTCGGCATTCTTAATCAAATCGTCCATCTGAAGACCGTCAGTAGGATATAAGGAAATTCCTATGCTACAAGTGACAGAAAAACCTATCCCATCTAGAGAGAACGGGACGCCGATATCGGCTAACACGCGCCGCGCGCAAATTTCAGCACCAACAACGTCAGCCTGATGTAACAACAAAACAAATTCGTCACCTCCCAAACGCGCGGCAGTATCAACTTGCCGTATGCTGTTTTTAAGACGTCTTGTCACTTCCAGCAGTACACGGTCACCAAAAGGATGGCCTAGCGAATCATTGATATGCTTGAAATTATCTAAGTCCAAAAACAGTAGGGCAAATTGACTATTATCGCGTTGAGCGTGACTGATCGCTTGATTGATTCTCTCTTCCAGAAGTAGGCGATTTGGTAGGCCAGTAAGAGAATCGGAGAAGGCCATTTCTTGAATTTTTTTCTTGGCGTTATAATTCTCCGTACGGTCTTTAAAAAAACCAATGACATGTAGCAGCTTGCCCTCTTCATTAAATACCCGCACTAAAGAAATCATACACAGATACGCGTGTCCATCTTTGCGATGTTTCCATAACTCGCCTTCCCAAAAACCCATGCTTTCGAATTCGGTCAGCATGCGCTTTAAGGTATCTGGCTTACTGTTATCGCTGAAAAACTCGTCTAAACTTAAGCCTTTCATGTCGGCTTCTTTAAACTGGGTGAGACGCTCAAAACTAGGATTAACGGTAACAATATTTTGGTTTTGGTCGGTAACAAAAATCGCATCGCTGCTCGCTTCAAACACTTTAGAAGCCAATTGTAGGCGAGCCTCATCAGCCAGTCTTTTTGAAATATCTCTGAAAGAATACACTCGTCCTATAGGTCGACCCCTTGCATATTGCGGTAGTGTGACGCGCTCTAACACCATCCCATTATGCAATACCAGAAGGTCGGAAGATTCGATCAGCGGCGCACGTTTGATCGCCTCTAAGCGTTCATTGTAGTCACTAGCGTCGACCACACATTGATCCATCCATTCATACACTGCGCTGTCATTTCTTTGAGTAAGTAATTCCTCTGGCAAACCCCATAAGTTGGAAAAATGATGGTTGTAACTGCGAATGCCTCCTTCTAAATCAGTCACCAAAATACCATCGGCGGTAGACTCCAAAGTGGCACGTAATTCAGCGATCAGTTTCTCTAATTCTGTTTCGACTTGCCGTTGATCCGTACGGTCACGTATCGCCAAAACATACACACTCCGTTCTGGATTAATGCGCACCAGACTCACTCTGCGCATGACGTGCAGGATAGAACCATCATTACGGCGCAACAAGCTTTCTGAAAAAATATCCTGGGTTAAGCCTGCCGCCACATCTTCCCAAAAAAACATATCTTCCGGTGCTGCCGCCAAATCAACTACCGGCCTACCATTCAATTCACCAGAAGCGACGCCAAATAATTGGTGCGCAGCTCGATTAGCTCCCACCACATGAAACTGCCCGGCATCGATCAACAATACCGCCTCTAACATGCCTTCGATGAGACCCTCCCATTGCTCCTTCATCATGACACCAAAGGCAGTGGAGCGGCTACAGTTTGTACTTCGCTGCCGCGTTCAAAAAAGTAACACAATCGCTTGCGCGGCGAGAGGTAATCAAAAACCGCTTTGGGTAATTGCAGTGGTTTAAGGCTGCGACGAATTCCCAGTTGAGATTCATGCTCCAAATTGACCACGAGCGCCTCCTCGCAAGGTACTTTAACATCGTAGACTAAGACTTTAGGCTTAATTGGACGAGCAGAATTGACCGACACGACCAAGGCAAAACGATCATCGGAAAGCTGTACTACTGAACCTGGCGGATAGATGCCCATCATCTTAATAAAGGCCGTCAAAGTGGTAGTGTCAGACTGATTTTTACATTTAGTAAAAAGTTGGGACAGCGCCTCATGTGGTGTCAGTGCGTGCGCCACATTATTGGGATTGC
>JAIELM010000373.1 GCA_019752975.1 Undibacterium sp.
ACCATGTACGTCATCAAACTCAGGGCCAAATGCACCGGTGTAGAGGTCAAAACGTTTGACCAAATCTTCGTGCACGACGCTTAAGTAGCCGCCCATGTGGTACACGTAGCCGACTGGCAAAAAATCAATGTAATAAGTATTGTCTTGCGGGCGCGAGCCGCGTATCGCTGGCGCCGCGTTACCATCGGAGACGGAGATCACGCCAGGCAAACTTTGCAGGCCACGCATGGGATCGCCGCCAGCGCCAGCGACATGACTCAGCTCTTGACCGCTCAAGGAAAATTTGCCGACTGGTTGCGGATTGGTCGCGCTAATTTGTACCGATTGTGTAGTCTCCGGCAGCTTAAAAACTACTTCTACTGCTTGGTTATTGAGCACTTCGAGTTTGCTCGTTTGTGCGATTTTATTGGCCATCATTAAATGGACTTGATAGGAACCTAATGGTAAAGAATTGACCTGAAATCGACCCTGTGCATCCGTTACTACATTGCGCGTGATGCTATTGTCGGCTTTGACAATCTGTAAGGCGGTGTTGGGTTTGACTTGACCGAACAACGAGCCTAGGTTGGTGCTTTGTGCCATGGCGGTTGGAATACAAAACGCACTGATTGAGACGGTTCCAAACAGCAAAGCAAGGGCGTGGTTGAGGGCTTTGATTTTTATTGAGTGCGGTAGTCGTGCCATGGGATTCCTTAGGTGAACGTGATAGCAAAGAGAAAAACTTGCTCAAAAATAGGGTGCTTATGCAAAACAGACGCTAGCGTTGTTGGGGCGCCTTGTCGTACAAATTACTGTCTGCGGCTGCGCACCTAGCCAGCGCAATTTTGCGTAAGTCCTAAAATAATAAAAAATAGTGAAAATGTCTCTTGTGAAAATTGGAAAGAAATTAAAAAACACCGGCAGTCTAATTTGATGAGCGATCAGAGGTTGAGCTTTTTTTGAAGTGGCAAGATTTAATACGTAGGGTACTTTCAGCTGATACTCGGCACTAAGTTGAGCCACTGAGTTGAACCACTAAGCTGAGGCACTAAGCTGAGTCACTAAGTTGAGAAACTAAGCCGAGATTGCCCAGATCGCAGTTCTAGGCGATAATCTCTTCCTATGAATACGACTACCACCCCTCCCCCATTCCCCGACCGTCTTTCGGTCGATCCCAAGAGCCGCTTTTATAATGCCGAAGTTTTCGAACATGAAGTAGGCATTAAACTCAATGGCAAAGAACGCCTGAGCGTAGAAGAATATTGCATTAGTGAGGGTTGGATTACGGTACCCGCTGGTAAAACCCTAGATCGCAAGGGTATGCCCATGATGATTAAGGTAAAGGGTGTGGTTGAGCCGTTTTATCGTTAGTTTCTACGCTTAACCATGTGGGCTTAAATCAAAATTCTCGTTTCCACGTTTACGCGTGTTAATAAGTGCTAATAAGTGCTAATAAGTGCTTGAAAATCGTGGTAGGTCATAACCTAGCAATTTTTAGGAAAAAACGATGCTGACTTTAAGAAAATCACAAGATCGTGGATATGCCGATCACGGCTGGCTTAAAAGCTTTCACTCATTTTCCTTCGCAGATTATTACGACCCAGATCATACCGCTTGGGGAAATTTAAGAGTCATCAACGAAGATCGTATCGCTCCAGAGGCAGGCTTTGGCGCACACGGTCATCGCGACATGGAAATCATCAGTTATGTGCTGTCAGGCGAGTTAGCTCATAAAGACAGCTTGGGCAATATCAAAGGCATTCCGCCGGGCGATGTGCAACGTATGAGCGCCGGTAGTGGAGTACGCCACAGCGAGTTTAATCATGCCGACGGACAGGAAACACATTTTTTGCAAATCTGGATACAGCCGAATCGCCTAGGTGTTGCGCCGAGTTATGAGCAAAAAACCATACCAGCGGCCAGCAAACGAGGCGCTTTGGCGCTAGTTGCCTCACCAGACGGTGCAGGAAATGCGGTGTCGATGATGGCCGATGCAGCGATCTATGCGGGTTTATTTGATGGTGATGAGCGAGCTGAATTAGGCTTAAATCCTATGCGAAAAGCCTATGTGCATGTCATTCGCGGCGCTATAAAAATCAATGGACACGACTTAAATAGTGGCGATGCGCTGCGTATAGAAAACGAAAGTCAATTGAGTATAAGTCATGGACGTGAGGCTGAAATTTTGGTGTTTGATTTGATGGCTTGAAATGTCGGTAGTCTCACGGGAACGGTAAGGTAAGTATTTCTTCCACGCGGCAAGTTGTGTGGATCGATATTTATTAAACCGATCTTAGAATCGACTCTAGGATAGGAGTCAGAATCCTAAGCAGAATCGTAATTATTCAGCCCAATATGGCATCTAATGAAAATCTTAAAACCCCTCAACGCAGAGACGCAGAGACTTTGATGAGCGCAGAGGTCTTCTCCGATTTTCTCTGCGTCTCAGCGTCTCGGCGTTGAGGGGTTTTTACGTTCAAGGCTATGGGCGGCTGAATAATTACCAACGAGTCTTACTTCCCCTCACTCATGTACCAAGCGCACATCAGCGATTTGAAAATCATATTCGTCCACCGGTAGTCCTGCATTAAATCCCATAGAAGTAATGGCACGCGGATTGAGTCCATTAAATTGACTCAATGGAATACTTATTTCTTTCCATTCTGTGGGGGCAGTAAAAGCCACCGAAAGTGGAATGTAGCTGCCTTCAATACTGAAACTCACTTTATAAGATTTACCGTCGCCTTTGACCTTAAATTTGAGCGTGTTAGCGGCACTCAAATCGGCCGGCTGCATAGCTTGCTGACCGGGGAAGAAAGCGAGTCCGGCCCATGGGAAACCAAAACCTTCCTTGATATTGGCATGTATCGCAATGGCAGCTTGACCATCTGGGGTGGGCGCAGCGAGTGTTAATTTAACGGTAGATTTGCCACCCGCCATTTCATCTTGAGAAGGCACCCAACCGAAGCCAAATGGACTCGCTAATTTTTCCGTGCTAAACAGGCTGATACGTCCATCCTTGGGGAGACTGATCATCTGATGTTTTACTTGTTGATCCTGGGTAGCAATTTGAGTTTGGGCAGCACGTAAAGGTGATACGATTTCACCTTCTTTCCACACTTCAATGAGGCGACGTGTCGCACGAATATCTTGATCTGGATTCCCTTCAACCAACACTAAATCAGCACGATATCCCTTAGCGATACGTCCTCGGTCATTCAAATGGAAGGCCTTTGCTGGTGCGGAAGTCGCCGCAATTAAGGCGCCAATCGGCGTCATTCCAGCTTGCACTAAAGAACCAAGTTCATGATGTAAGCTAATACCATATTGTGTCCCGCGATTGCCCGCATCGGTACCCGCCAGGAGAGTGACTGTAGCACTCGACAAGGCCTTAGTTAAGCGTTGTGCCGCGATAAGTTTTTCTGGATGTGGGGTTTTCCCATAAGGCATATTCAAAGTTTGCACTTGCGTTTTTTTAAGCAAACTCATCAAAGCTGGATCGTCTAAAAGATCTTGGGCCTTTACACCGGCGACGCTTTCTAAAACGCTAAAGGTGGGAATGATAAAGGCGTTTTTTGCTTTAGCCAAAGCCACCATTTTTTGCAAATCCATCTCACTGATATCCGCAGCATTGTACAAATGCACCAAACCATCAGCACCTAGTCGGAGAGCGTCATAAGCGTCTTGATAGCTACCGATATGCACTACCGCCAATTTTTTTCTAGCGTGTGCGGCTTTAATCAGCGCTTCAACAATGGCTAAATCTAGGCTATTGAATTTAATTTTTGCACCGTCAAATTCACCACCACTCTCCATCACAATCTTAATGAAGTGAGAACCTTCGGCTATCCGAGCATCGACCCAAGCTGGCGCCTGTTCGGGCTTGGTAAGCGTATCTATCGTCATGCCATACTCGGTACCATGACCACCCGGTGCAGTCGCAAGCATACCAGCAGAAATCAAGTCAGGAGCATGCTTGTTGCTGCCATTTTTCATGCGTGTATTCATCTCCTGTACCAGTGATGGAGCAGAAAACATATCGATCTGAGTCGTTACGCCGTAGAGCAAGGGTAATTCTTGATCCTGATAGGCGTGAACGTGAGCGTCGATCAAACCAGGCAATAAGGTACGGCCCGCACCATTAATTATGGTTGTATTGGTGCTCGCTTTCTTCTTGAAATTAGCATCGACGATTCTGCCGTTTGCGATCAACACATTGCGCTGACCGAGCATTTTTTCACCATCAAAAACTC
Organism: Undibacterium sp.; assembly: GCA_019752975.1. Taxonomy (GTDB): domain Bacteria; phylum Pseudomonadota; class Gammaproteobacteria; order Burkholderiales; family Burkholderiaceae_D; genus Undibacterium. The sequence continues at coordinate 4,233 of JAIELM010000373.1, forward strand.
GGACATTTTGGATGAGATAGCTGCCACCGCTCGCGGCAGGTAGCGCGGGGGCAGTGAAAGCGACACTATTGTTTGCTTGTGCACACAAAGCTAAGGCTACTAAGGAGGTCAATAAAATTTTTGTCTTCATGATTTTCTCTTTAAGGAGGGTTTAGATAGCCTCATAGTGCGCTGTCTTAGTTCCCATGTTAAGAACAACTTGCCATCAATTTTAGGTGACGAATGTCATGCGGGTTTAAATAGACGCGCTATACCTAACATCAGCAAAGCAAACCCCAGTGGGATAGTCGCCCACCAGCTTCCTACACCTGCAAGGTATGTGACTCCTGCCCAAGCCAAATTGCTAAAGTTTTCTAATATATTCGCGCCCAAATTTCCCTGTGCTCGCGCTTTGAATTGACTGCGCTGACTTGGCTTATCTAGCCATAAATGAATTAAGCCGACACAGAGCATGGCACAACTTAGACTTAGCAGCAAAGTAAGAGCGAGCTTAATATCGGTGCAGGCGATATAAATCACCGCGGGCAAAACTAATACTAAAACCGGAATGCTAGCGGCAAGTAATTTTGCATTGCGTATTCGCTTCAATGCGATCGGGGAGGAGGCTAATAGATCAGGCGCATCCTCAGCAGAAATAATAATCCAAATCAAGGAACCGGTGATAGAGGCGGCTAAAAAGGTCAATCCCGCAGTGACACCATAGAGTAAGGATTTTCCTTTTAGAATAACAAAAAATAGCGGCAGCATATACAGTAGTTGCAGCAAAACCTGCGAGATAAGATGCGGGTCACGCAAGATCAAACGCCATTCTTTACGCAATACATTGGGCAATAAACCAGAGCGAAAGCGCAGTCCTTTTAATGACTCAGCACTAGTTAAAACAGTGGCTCGCGCCACCGCACCACTTTGCTGCACACCACGCACAAAAAATTGGTGAGTAGTTCGTGCAGTGAGCCAAAAAAACATTGCTGCAAACGCAGAGAATATAAGTACTTCTAAAGGTGCGCCAAACAGCGCTTTGGCAGGAATCCAAACATAGCTCTCTGGGCCTAAGGATGCGCCGGATTGAAACCAAGGCGTGATGGTTTGCATAATCTGAGTCTTAAACGCGGGCGTAGATTGTGAGAATGTTTGTGAGACGATGAAGATACTCGCTCCTACTAATGCACCGAGAATTTGCGCCACAATGCGGGTTTTTCTAACGCCGATGAGTTTGACCAAACCCAAGGTACATAACATTCCAATTGAGGAGGCTATCACCGCGCAACTCACTATCGTAGGATAAATCCCTAACCAATGCGGCTGACCAAGGAACAAACCGACGTGGGCAATAGGACTTAAGAGTAACCATGCCATGAAGACTACGCCTACACAAATTCCCGCCAGGCGTACTTTAAAAATACTCATACTAGCGATAGGAGAGGAGAGCAGGAGGTCAAGATCACCTCGTTCAAACAGCGCAACTACAGTGCGATTTAAAGCGCCAGAGAGCATTAAACTAAATACGCCTACCATGCCTACGCCAGCGAACATGAGTGTATTCGGTGGAACTGTTCCTGTGTATGGAGGGAACTTACGCATGACCGTCCAATAGATTCCATGCATCATAAAAAAGAGGAGGCCAAAGACTATTTTTCCACTTAAAGAAACTCCACGTGGTAGCTTATTTTTTTTCTTTGAAATACGCGATGTTCCTTGCATATCATAAAAAAACATCCTACATTCGTGCACCAAGAGCCACCAGCTTGAACCTGGGGAAAAGCTTTTTAGTAAATTCATGCTGCACTCGCGCTGGTTTCGGTCAACTCCAAAAAGAGATCTTCCAAGCTCTTCGCGCCTTGCTGACTTCGATTGCGCAGCTCTTCCAGCGTACCTTCTACGAGAAGTTTACCGTGTTGAATAATTCCAATACGTTCCGCCAAACGCTCGGCAACATCGAGTATATGTGTGGTAAGTATCACCGTACCACCTTGTGCTACATGTTTGAGAAGAACATCCTTAACCTGTCGACCAGCAGCCACATCAAGACCTGTAAGTGGTTCATCTAAAATAATGAGTTCAGGCTCGTGTATGAGTGCGCCAGCTAAAGCGAGTTTTTGTTTCATCCCGCGTGAAAATCCTTCGATCAACTCCCCCAGATGAGGAGTTAAATCAAGCCAGTTGAGTAGCTCGACCGCGCGCTCCTCCGCCTTTCTTGACGACATTCCCCATAAACCAGCGACGAATTCAAGATACTCGAGTGGTTTTAATTTGTTGTACAGCATAGGATCGTCGGGAAGATAGGCCAGCTTTTGTTTGGCTGCAGCTGGATCTTTTGCCAGATCGATTCCGAAGATTTCTACACTCCCAGAATCAGGTAACAGTAAACCGGCGACCATCCGTAATGTAGTCGATTTACCCGCGCCATTTGGGCCTAAAAGCGCATACAATTCCCCACGCCTTACCGTGAGGGATAAGTTATCGACGGCCGGACGAGCAAAATTTTTATTGAGATGGGTCAGTTTAAGGGCGGGCGTATTCATGGCGAGCATCTTCAAAGGTGTGGAAAGGTAAGAGACCAGAGAAGCGCAAGAATAGCGCCTTAGTTTTGCTTATGCAATTGAAATTGATTTATTGCGATCATGGTTCATGGATTTGGTGAGATACTCTGGAAAAATAGTCCGTCCGAAAACGGCTAGTCAGAAGCACTTATTTGACTTATGCTCAAACCATGAAAACACAAAATAGATCAACACGAATTCCATCACTAGTACCAAGCCTTGCACTAGAGCCTGCACCTACATATTACCGCGCCCTTGCTGCTAAAGATGTGCGTTTCGATGGGGTATTTTTCGCTGGAATTAAGACCACGGGTATTTATTGTCGCCCGATTTGTAGAGTCAAAACGCCACGTGAAAGCTCATGTATATTTTTCCCCACAGCAGCACAGGCTGAGAGTGCTGGCTTTCGCCCTTGCCTGCGCTGTCGTCCCGAATTAGCACCCTACGCTTTGCAACAAAATTTGGCATATGCCATTTGGCAGAAGATTGCATGCGGTGCTTTAAATCACGCCAGCATAGAAGATTTTGCGCAAAAAATCGGCTTGTCTTCACGTCAGTTGCGTCGTGTGATACAAGAAGAATTTGGAATTAGCCCAATCGCGCTAGCGCAAACTCAACGCCTACTTTTTGCAAAAAAAT
>JAIELM010000504.1 GCA_019752975.1 Undibacterium sp.
CTTAAAAATGCAGGAAAAGATAACTTTTTAGACAAAGAAATAATAGCGTACTCAATTTTATTGTTATGTGATTTGAAAAATTTCTATAGCAAAAATCTTTCACCATCGGTAGCGCGTATGCAAGTGGTAGGCGCATTGCCACAAGCGACTATTACATCTTCTTTAGCCAGTCTAAATCAAGCATGGAAAGCCCGTAAAGTAGAGCTGCCTACAGAAAAATTAACTAGTCCAGCGATGCAAGCACAAGTATTTTTTGTGGATGTACCGGACGCCAAACAATCAGTTTTAAGAATCGGCTATCCCGCACTCGCCGCCACCGATAAGAATTACTATGCTGCCACAGTGATGAATTACATACTCGGCGGCGGTGGTTTTGCTTCGCGCTTAACCCAACAACTACGTGAGGGTAAAGGCTATACCTATGGCATTAATTCTAGTTTTTCGGGAAGCCGGGACACCGGTGTATTTACCATTGCTAGTGGTGTCAGAAGTAATGTCACGCTGGAATCGGCGCAGTTAGTAAAACAAATTTTAGCGGAATATGGCGCCACCTACACAGAGCAAGATCTCGCTACCACCAAGGGTTTTCTGATTAAGAGTAATGCCCGCGCCTTCGAAACTGCCGGTGCCAAATTAGGCATGCTGGAAAATATCAGCAAATACGGTTGGAAAGCCAGCTATGTCAAAGACCGCGAGCAAATCGTGAAAGCCATGAGCATGGATCAAATCAAAAATCTGTCACAGAAATATCTCGACCCGAACAAGATGTTTTGGTTGGTGGTCGGCGATGCAAAAACTCAGTTGGCGCGGATGAAGGAATTGGGATTTGGTGAGCCGGTTTTGTTGGGGAAGTGATTAATATGTCCGTTAGTTTCTAATGTAGTCTTTGTCGGTTATAGAGTTGCGTGGTGCAATTTATTGAATCACGCAATTTCAAATATTGTTTGACGATCAATTTCTATGGGACCTAAAAATATTTTTTTAAAGAAATTTAATTTGAATATTGCACGAGAATGATACTATCAATTCCATTCTCGCTGGCTGAAGTCAAGACAGATGCGAAGGCTTGATAAGATGCCAAAGGATTGGTCGTAATGTTTATATCTGGATAGGATGATAGTGCAGAGGAAAACTTCATTTTCTCATTGAGCTGTTTCGGATTGACAAGCTCACCATTCCATCTCATTGTGTCATCGAAATCCACGGTGACGAAATTTGGAGGATATTCTCTCATATTTAAACCGCCGCCCATTGTGCAACCTGGAAAATATAAACCTACCAAAATTGGCTCCGCATGATTGTTTGGCGCAATAAATATGATGGAGGCTACCGTTAAGCTGAACAATATTGTCATCGCGGATTCCAAATTGATATTCCATTTGGACGTTTGCCCGTCAACGCGCATATCTAAACTCATAATTCCTCTATTTTTCGAAATAATGTCAAGCACCGTAGAATTTATTCGGTAAGTATCTACCAATTTAATGAGCTATACAAGGATAAATTGAGCGAGCTAATTTCCAATGGTATTTGACCTACTATCGACCCTGAAGTACTCTAGACGATTAATCGGCGCGGCGCGTGTTTTGCCGACTCACAATTTACCCAAATGAATTCTGGAATCAGTAATGAAAAAAATCGTCGTCAAATTTGGTGGATCGAATCTTAAAGAAGTGCAAGATGTTGATCGCGTGGTTAATGTGGTGCAGAGATATAACCGACCATTGGTATTGGTGGTGTCGGCTTTTTTTGGCATTACTAATGCTTTGGTAGCCTGTGTGCAAGCGGCTAAGGAAGGGGCGGGGACTAAGGCGGCCTTGGCGGAGAGTCAAAATTACACACTGACTTTGCGTCAGTTAAATAGACAGATTTTGGAAGCCAATATCGCCGATCCGGTGCAGCGTGCGCGTACCGAACAGGCCTTGGCTAATCGGCTTGATCAGCTTGATCGTTATTTGACCGGCATACACTGCATAGGCGATGTGCCTACTTTTGTGAACGATGCGATCTTGAGTTATGGCGAACGACTTTCTAGTTTGCTGTTAACCGAGGTTTTGCAAAGTCGTGGTATCGCCGCACGCGAAGCTTTGCCGGAAGACATCGGTCTGATTAGTGACGGTGTTTTTGGCAATGCCGCTTGTGATTTTGAGGCCAGTGCGGCGGGTGTTTCGCAAGCCTTAGCTGATGATGTCGTGTTTGTTGTGCCCGGTTTTTACGGTGTCGATAAAGCGGGAAAGACCACTTTGTTTGGACGTGGTGGTTCCGACTATTCTGCTGCCTCTATCGCCGCTTGCATAGGCGCCGAATCCTTAGATGTATGGAAGGATGTGGACGGTTTTTTGAGTGCGGATCCTAGTGCAGTCACGGCACCGCGTTCGATTACTCAACTTAACTATTTGGAAGCGGCTGAGTTATCTTATTTTGGCGCAAAAATTTTACATCCACGTACCGTCGAACCTTTGTTTGATCGCGATATTCCTATTCGTATTTTGAACATTACTAGACCCGAGCGTGGTTTGCAGCCTTATACGATTATCGATAATCAGCGTCGTGTGACGCGCGATGTGGTCAAGAGTGTGACCTCGACCGAGGACATAGCGATCCTTAAATTGCATGGACCTGGGGTTGGTTTTAAAGCGGGTATTTTGGCGCAGGTAACCAATACCTTGGATAAAAACGGCATCAATATCAAGAGCGTCTTGACGGCACAAACGGCGATCAATATTTTACTCTCACGTGATCATCTGGATGCCGCCTATGCGGCTTTGGCGGAACATCATCTCGCTGGCGTAGTGGAAGTAAGCCGTAACGACGCGGTGGCCATCGTTGCAGTGGTGGGTGATGGCGTGCTCGAGGCGTCGGATGTCGGCAGTGCGATTGCTAGCCGCGCCTTATCTAGTGCATTGGCAGGTGGAGTTCGGGTGTGTTTAGCGGCGGCAGGCGCCAGCGAAGTTGCGGCCTATATGTTGGTGCATCAAGATGATCGCAAATTAGCCTTGCAATTGGTGCATGCCGAATTCTTTGGGGGATAAAATCCAGTTAGTGAGTATCTTGAGGGTTCAGTTTGCTTTCTCTGAAAGCCGAGGGCGACATGCCTGTCTCCCTTAAGAACTCTTTATTGAAATTGGATTTACTACTAAAGCCCGCCTCGACCATGATGTCGATGATAGACATCTCGGGTCGATTGATGAGCAGTTGCTGCGCTTCTTGTAAGCGGAGTCCGTTCAAATGTGCAGAGAAACTTTTCCCCACTACTTGATTGATGGCGTTTGAGAGTTGTCGTGCCGGGACTTGGAGTTTTCTTGCGGCTAGAGCGAGAGTGATGCCGAATTCTTGTTTGTGCAGTTCCTCGGTTTTGAGCAAAGTTTCCCATCGTTGAAACAAATTTTCGGCCACATCGGTACTCAATGCAGGTGCTGGTTTTGGTAAATTTTGCGACCCCAATTGGTACATCCACTCCAACCAAGTACTACGATACAGTGCGCCTAAAATGGTGAGGCTGTTTAAGCTGAGAAAAGCTAAACCAGCAATTAGCATGGCGCGAGAATCGCGCAAGCTAGTTCCATTTTGCATTTCTAAATCCACTGCGATTTCTAAGACGATGTTGATCAAAGTCATGGCCATGAGACTTTGCAGCCAGCGCATGGCAGAGGCGGCGTAGTCGCCTAGATGACTTAAGTTGCTAGATCCGCGATACAAGGAGTGGAGGACGTAAGAAATCAACAAAAAATATGTCACAAAACTCGCCAAGATTGCCATATCTATCCATTGAGGTTTCAGCAGCAATAGACAAGCAAAAATCGCCAAGCCAAGCGCGGGATGGATCACTTCACTGGTTTTCCAGCGACAATTGACGCGCTTAACGCAGGCAAAATACAGATACAAACAAGGGCCCAAGCACATCGCAACGGCGGGGCGCAGATAGGCCCAAGCCCCGATGTGCATATTGAGCACAAGGATTAAGATTAGGCTTTGGTGCGCATACAGGAAAAAATTTAATGCTAGCAAGCGTTTTGGTGCAGGACGCAGCGCGGGCATGGTCACAAACTGTGCCGCGAGTAAGAGACAAAGTAGCGCGTTGGCGAGATGGAGATGGGTAAGCATGAATCCAATAAAAATGATGGGGCGAACCTGATACGGTGTGCCTTGTGTAATCACTGGAATACGATGCAAACTCGATGAGCCCGTATTCTAGTGATCGTCTGCAAGATCTGTATCGTGTTTAAAAATGACGTAAGTATCATTTTACGTGGAAATGTGAACGCTTTTCAAAATTTGAAGGATTGAAGTTGTTTCGCTACCAGCGTGGACACGGTGAGAGTGTGCCCACGCTGTGTTGATCGATTACTTAATTACCTTACTAAGTGCAATATATCATCGCTGCTGTTTGGCATAAATACGCTGCCTTGAGCTGGAATAAAACGCACACCAACTTTATGTTCGCCTGCCGGCAATTCCCTGGTCGACCATACTGCTTGGCCGTTGGTATCGAGCACGATGGCAGTACTTTGTTCCTTACCATCGACACTAAATACCACCATGCCTGTAGGGATTACTCGCCTTGCGTTACCCGAGTTTCTTTGTACTGTTGCTGTAAAATTGGCCGGTTCGCCTATCGCTGTCTGTACTTTTGCATCGTCCAAATCAACCCGTGTTGAACCTGCTTCGATTAATTGACTTTGCAAGTGCGTTTTGGCAAAACCGACTTCACCTGTGGCGACTACATCGAAGACGCAATTGGCGTTGCGGTTCTTATCTGTAATAGCTGAGCAAGCTTTTATCGCAGTCGCTTGATCAAGTGGATCGACTGGTTTTACGTTGCTGCGAGGGATGATACAAGGCGGATTTTCTAACGGCCAGCTTGGAATGGTGAAGTCGGCGGTCGAGGTTCCGGCGGCATAGTCGAACAGACTGGTGGCGGGAGTGACGCGCCATGCGTTAGCAAAACTATTGTTGAGGTCAAGATAGCGCTGATGCAAATTGGCGGGTTTTGGTCCCAAGTTGCTACCATTGGGTAGCGCAGGCAACCAACTACCGGCCGCAATCGATCCCATAATACCTTCGCTGGCACGAGTATGGTAGACACTCACATTGAGATACCATTTGCTTTGTGATGCCCACCAACCTGGTGTCACGATGAGGGTAGATCCATCCGGGAAATTCGCTTCAACACCGCCAGGAGCGCCGGTCTTAGCAAGGCGTCCGCCACCACCTAGGTACAATGGGCTAGCACCTAGACTGGTGAGCACGCCATCGACCCGCAATTGCATGCCACTAGGATCGGGAATGCCAGTGATATTGGGTTGATAGGAAATTCTATGCGTGCCTAATTTCGCCGCCACCGCGGTATTTAAGCTGACACAACTGGCTAAACCTGTATAGGGATTTGGTCCTGGGTTGAAGGTAGTTGCAATCGGTGTTTGGCGGGTTTGTACCTGCATGCCATTGCCGTCTCTTAAGGTGGTAAATTCACCGGCACTTTGGAAATCATAAGAGATGCCATCAACCGTCGAAAAATGCGGATCGCCGTCGTCGTGACCATCGTTTAATGAACCCCAATGGAGTAACTCATTCGGTGATCCTACGCCTGGATTGATGATGCCAGCCCAGCCAGCAGTACCTGTCACATCGGCGGCGTTATGGATAGCTGCCCATACTGTGGCGGGATTGGCGGCCACATGATTTTGCAAGTACAAAGCAGCGACACCCGCCACATGTGGGGATGCCATCGACGTGCCAGACATGGTGGCTGTTGCAGTATCACTGGCATTGCCGGCCGAGAGAATAAACGATCCCGGTGCGAACAAATCTAAGCAAGTTCCCCAATTCGAGGTGCCTGAGCGCGTATCGTTGGTGGGATTGATATTGCCGACCGTGATCGCGGTGGGGACATGCGCAGGCGAGAAAGTGCAAGCGTCTGCATTGCTATTTCCCGCAGCGATTGCGTAGGTCACACCAGAAGCAATTGAATTGGTGACCGAAGTGTCTAGAGCTGGCGACAAACCACCGCCCAAACTCATATTTGCCACCGCAGGATGCACTGCATTGTTGGTGACCCAATCTACTCCAGCGATGACGCCGGATGTGGTGCCGCTACCAGAGCAGTCCAGTACCCGTACTGGATGCAGATTCACTAGCTTGGCGATGCCATAAGTCGTCCCACCTACAGTCCCGGCCACATGCGTACCATGGCCATGGCAGTCGTTAGTTCCCCACGCATCGACGATAGAAGTAAAGCCGCCGGTGGCACGTCCACCAAATTGCGTATGCGTACTCCGGATACCTGTGTCGATGACATAGGCATGTACTCCGGTTCCTGTTTCGCTATAGGTGTAACGATTATCCAAAGCTAACAGGCGCTCGCTAGTTCTATCCAAACCGGTAGGCGGACTAGTTTGTACTACATCGATTGACATTTTACTGTCTTGTTCTATGTAGGCGACACCCGCGATGGCGCGTAGGCGTTCTACACTACTGGCAGGCGCGATGACACTAAATCCCTGTAGGCTCCGAGTGTAAGTAAATCCGATTCTCGCGCCTAGGCTTTGCGCTTGAGCTTGTCCTGCTTTGATTACATTAGCATCGCTGCCTTCTTTAAAAACCAAGATGTATTGATCGGGGATAGCGAGTTGCGCCGACTTACTGACTAATGGCGCTAAGTTGCCCGATCCCGTTTGTGCCGCTATCGCGCTTGAAGCGCTCAGCTGAGTGAGACCCAAAGCGATAAAACAAAAGCCGTGTAGCGCTAGTCTTTTTGTCGACCTAGGTTTAATTACAGGTGGTTGAAAATGAGTAGTCATTATGCTGTTCCTTATCCAATGAATTTGCCAAATATGTTTGCTAAAATTATGGGGAAGTAGGCTATACAACGTGCTTCTTTTGACTGATTTTGATCATCCCCAAAATGAAGAAAATCACTGTAAATATATTTATGAGTAAAAAAATAGTAAACAGTTTTTGAGAAGCCGTGACATTGTAAGCTTAAATTTTATGCTTACCTATTTTGCTTTGACCCAAGCGCAGGTTTTCAACCCAAGGTCAGCGCAATTACAACAAGTGGATCGATTTTTAGGACGAGAGAGGCGGATTTTTGTGTCTTTATGGATAATAAATTGAAGCGAGGAAACCTTTGTTATTATTAGGACTTACGCAAAATTGTGTTGGCTAGGCGTGGAGACTAAGACCGAACTTTAGTACGGCAAGGCGAATGCTACAGCGGCAGCGCCTGTTTTACGTCAGTCCCAACTATGAAAAACAAGCTAAGCTATCGTACAATGACTCCTTCTCACTTTGAAGGAAGAAAATTATGGCAAACGAAAAAGAAAACCAAGCAGAATCTAAACCGGAAGCGAGTCCTTTTTTAG
>JAIELM010000548.1 GCA_019752975.1 Undibacterium sp.
GCTACCATCACAACAAAATCAACGTCTTTATTTCCTCGACTGGGTGCGCATCATCGCTTTTTTTGTTCTGATTTTTTACCATGTTGGCATGTACTATGTGACTTGGGATTGGTCGGTCAAAAGTGAATTCAAGAGCGATACTATAGAGCCTTTGATGATGCTTTCTAGTCCTTGGCGTTTGAGTCTTTTGTTTATGATTTCTGGTGTAGCTTCTTGTTTTATGCTGAATAAGCTAAAGCTTGCTCGTTTCGCTGCGCTACGTAGTTGGCGCTTGCTTATTCCTTTGCTGTTTGGTATGGCAGTCATCGTGCCGCCACAGTCGTATTTTGAGGTGGTGGAAAAAGTAAATTATGCGGGGAGTTATAGCGATTTTCTGAATCTGTATTACCACGCTTTTAAAGGTTTTTGCGATCCAAAAGATGCCAGTAAATGTCTCATTCTGCCGACTTGGAATCATCTCTGGTTTGTCGCTTACCTTTGGGTGTACAGCATGTTGTTATGGGGCTTAGCAAAATTTGCGCCGCAGTGTTTGGAAAAAATGCGGGCGGGACTGCAAGGCTGGATGCACGGTTGGCTTATTGTGATTTTACCGGTGATGTATTTAGCTTTGGTTCGGGTGGTATTGTATGGCGATTTCCCTTCCACCAATGCCTTGTTGGGCGACTGGTTTAATCATGCCAATTATCTGTTTTTGTTTCTGTTTGGCGTCTTGATTGCTACTAGTCAGACCTTTTGGCAAGAGGTGAGTGATCTGCGTTGGCAATGCTTGGCTTTCGCCTTGAGCGGATGGGTGTTTATGTTCTGGTATACGCATCACTATACTGACAGCATTCAGCCGTCGAATGCGATCCTGTATTTTCAACGGATCTGGTATGTATTTTTGGCTTGGAATGCCATCCTTGCGGTGTGTGGTTTTGCCTACCGCCATCTCAATTTTGATCATTCACTGCGACCCTATTTGACCGAAGCGGTATTCCCTGTGTATATCTTACATCAGACGCTGACTATCGTGATGGCGCATAGTTTTAAGCCTTGGCATCTGCATCCTTTGGCAGAAGGTTTGCTGCTGGTGGGATTGACTTTTGGTTTAAGTTTTATCGGTTTTGAAATCATTCGGCGTGTTAGTTTATTGCGTCCTTTGTTTGGCTTAAGTGCGATAGCCAAGCCAGTTTTTGTTTCCCCTAAATTTGTTACGGAGTAATGATGAAGTCAGCTGTAAACTACCGTGTCCCCGCCTTAGATTGGTTAAGAGTCGGCCTGATTATTGCAGTATTTGCACACCACGTTTGTATGCCTTTTAATGGCGACCCCTTTGTTGTGATGAACGCTGATCACAGCAAATTTTTGGATGATACGATGGTATTTTTTGAGCAGTTTCGCCTGCCGTTGTTGTTTTTGATTTCTGGTATCGGTTCAGTGCTCATGCTGGAAAAACTTTCGGCTAAAGATTTTTTGAAGCAACGCGCATGGCGGCTTATCGTGCCCTTAATTTTAGCGATGTTGGTGATTACACCGCCGCAGTATTACATCGAGCATCTGAGCGACTACCGTGCGCACTTCACTAGCTTCTGGCAAGCATTCCCCGCTATTAGCTTAAAGATGGAGACCTATCATCTATGGTTCATTAAATTTTTGGTGGTGTTTGCGGTTTTGCTGGTGCCTTTTGTCGGTTTGCTCAATACGGCGGTGGGACAACAATTTGAAGCATTGGTCGCTCGTATCGCGCGCTATCGCTTTGGTGTTTTTGGTTTCGTCATTGTCTTGATTCTGTTGAAGCTCTGTTTGCGTAGTGTCTTTCCTAGTGAAGACAAGAAGATCGTCAATCTGAGTGTGTCATTGTTTTATTTCTTCTTCTTTGCCGCTGGTATTATTAGTATCCGTAGCGTGGCGATGTGGGAGGCAATCGTCAAATTCAGGTTCAGTAATTTGTTGTTGGCTATGTTTTCTGGCATGCTGTTTTACGCTTACTATTATTTGCCTGATTCCGTCGGAAAACAGTTGAGTTCGCAAGCTACTTGGAGTATTTGGTATGGCCTGTGTTGCTTAGTGGCGTGGTCTGTCAGTTTGACTCTTCTAGGGTATGCGAGAACCTATTTTGTGTCATCGCCGCAATGGCTAAAAAATTGCAATGAATTGATTTACCCTTTCTACATTTTTCATCAAACCGTGATCGTGGTGGTGGCGTATTTTGTGGTGCAAATGGACGTGGGTATTGTGGTGAAACTTGTGCTCTTGTTTCCTGTTTCATTATTGCTCACTGCGTCGCTGTGTTGGTTCGTCGTGCGCCCATTCAATTGGTTGCGTTGGTGCTTTGGATTGAAACCTAGGAAGATACACACAGATACTCATTCTCCCTCTTCACATTCCGCATATCCTGCTGCGCGATGATGCCTTATATTAGAATGAGAACCGTATCACGTCTTTTTCCAAAATTTAAATTGGTATCATTTTTAATGATGCCCCAATTCAAATCCCCTATTTTTCAAAAATAAACCTAAGCCCTACACTGTGAACACAGCAGATTTCTCCCTAAGGTTTCATGTCAAATCGCATGGGTAAATCGCTAGAATATTAGAGGGGTATGCCATTCTCCTGCTAGATTTTAGCGAGTATTTACACTAAAATGGCTGCTATCTCAGCCGCTGCAACTAGAAACTATCTTTGTTACCTCAGGATAGCTTCAGAACAAACTTGTGTTTTACCGAATACAAGAGATGTTCTTTGCACACAAAATCACAAATTTTTGGAGCTATACATGTTATCCGACTCAGCAATGAAATCTGCTGGTCTGGCGGTGGATTTATCCACGACGCCTGCACCTTCTTCACTATCCACTTTGGCTCCCGTCACCTTAGACGATAAGTATATCGCCACTTCTGGCACGATATTTTTATCTGGTATTCAAGCCTTGGTGCGTTTGCCCATGTTACAAAGACAGCGTGATTTAGCTGCTGGCTTAAATACCGCAGGATTTATTTCTGGTTATCGCGGCTCTCCCCTGGGCGGTTTGGACGAGACTTTGTGGAAAACCAAAAAATTATTAGAGCAAAACCATATTAAATTCGTCCCCGGTGTTAATGAAGACCTTGCCGCTACGGCAGTGTGGGGTACGCAAACAGTAGACCTCATCGGCCCAGCCAAATACGACGGCGTATTCGGCCTGTGGTATGGCAAAGGCCCAGGAGTTGATCGTAGTGCCGACGTATTTAAACATATGAATCATGCAGGCACCTCTCAACATGGTGGTGTGATTCTTGTCGCGGGTGATGATCATGGTGCTTATTCTTCGACTTTGCCACATCAATCCGATCATATTTTCTCTGCCTGCATGATTCCCATGCTCTACCCTTGCAATGTGCAAGAGTATTTGGATTTGGGTTTACATGCTTGGGCGATGTCGCGTTTTTCGGGTTGCGTGGTTGGCTTTAAAGCGCTGGCCGATACCGTAGAATCGACTTCGTCGGTGGATGCCAATCCTTGGCGCGTTAATATCACTATTCCAGAAGATTTTGTGATGCCAGAAGGTGGGTTGAATACTCGCCTTTCGCTCGACACCTTAGGCATACAAGCACGTAAGCAAGAAGCCTTGATGCAGGACTATAAAATCTATGCTGCTTTAGCTTATGCGCGCGCCAATAAACTCAATCACGTCACCATCGACAGTCCCCATGCGAAGTTAGGTATTGTCGCTTCTGGTAAGTCTTACCTAGATGTTTTAGAAGCGCTAGAAGAATTAGGTATCGATGAAAAATTTGCCGCCCAATTAGGTTTGCGTCTGTTTAAAGTGGCGATGCCATGGCCGCTAGAACCCGATGGCGTGCGTGAATTTGCGCAAGGTTTAGATGAGATTTTGGTGGTGGAAGAAAAACGCCAAATGGTTGAATACCAATTGAAGGAACAACTCTACAATTGGCGCGATGACGTGCGCCCAAGAGTGATCGGTAAGTTCGACGAAAAAGGCGAATGGGTACATCCACGCGGCGAATGGTTATTGACTTCTAAAGCGGATTTTTCCGTGGCGCAAATCGCGCGCGTGATTTCTGCACGGATCGGTCGTCTAGTCTCGGATCCGGCGACCATCGATTTAATTAAAGCACGCTTGGCTTTCTTGGAAGCCAAAGATGTGGTGCTCAACAAGCAGGTGAATACCCCAGCGCGACCGGCCTATTATTGCTCAGGATGTCCACACAATACCTCGACTAAAGTGCCCGAAGGTAGCCTCGCTTTAGCTGGCATCGGTTGTCACGTCATGGCGACTGCGATCTACCCAGAATTTAATAAACTCACTACCCACATGGGCGGCGAAGGCGCACCTTGGATAGGGCAAGCGGCTTTTTCCACTTTGCCACATGTGTTCCAAAATCTCGGTGATGGGACTTATTTTCACTCTGGTTATTTAGCCATACGTGCTGCGGTTGCGGCTAAGGTAAATATCACTTACAAAATTCTGTATAACGATGCCGTCGCCATGACTGGTGGACAGCCAGTCGATGGCACGATCAGTGTAGCCATGATGGCGCAGCAAATGGCGGCTGAGGGAGTACTCAGAATTGCGCTAGTTACAGAAGATTTATCCCGCTATACAGACCGTTCTAATTTGCCGAATTTTTTAACGCTGCACGACCGTAAAGACATGGACGCGGTGCAAAGAGAGCTGCGCGAATTGACCGGCACGAGTGTGCTCATTTACGACCAAACCTGTGCTGCCGAAAAACGTCGCCGTCGTAAAAAAGCTCAATTCCCTGACCCGAATCAACGTCTGTTTATTAACGAGGCAGTGTGTGAAGGTTGCGGCGATTGTGGTGTGCAATCTAACTGTACTTCCATCATGCCGGTGGAGACGGAATTTGGTCGGAAGCGCAGCATAGACCAATCTTCCTGCAATAAAGATTATTCTTGTGTGAAAGGGTTTTGCCCGAGCTTTGTCACGGTAGAAGGCGGTAATTTAGTCAAGTCAAAAACGGGGACGGCGAAACAAGACGAATTCGGAGATTTACCTAATCCGCTTGTACCTAGTTGCGTCAAATCTTACAACATCCTGTTAAACGGCATAGGTGGCACGGGCGTGATCACCGTCGGTGCTTTGCTAGGCATGGCGGCGCACTTAGAAGGTAAGGGTGCTTCGGTACTCGATATGACTGGGATGTCGCAAAAAAATGGCTCAGTCACTTCGCATATTCGCATCGTTGATGTGGCGAGCAAATTGCGTGCGCAACGTATCTCTACGGGCGAAGCCGATTTGATTTTAGGCTGCGATATTCTCACCGCTGGCGCACATGACGCGATTTCTAAAATGCGTGCCGGGCGTACCAGAGCTGTGATTAATACGCACGAACAACCGACTGGCCCATTTGCTAAAAATCCAGATTGGCAATTTCCGCTTGAATCCACCGAACACTTGATTTCAGAATCAGTGGGTGGCAATGTTGACTTCATTAACGCCACCAAACTTGCCACGGCTTTGATGGGCGACTCAATAGCGACAAATTTATTCATGCTGGGATTCGCTTATCAAAAAGGCGCTATACCCCTTTCAGAAGCGGCCTTGTTGCGGGCGATAGAACTTAATGGTGTCGCTATTGAAGCCAACAAAAAAGCCTTCTTGTGGGGACGTCGTGGTGCCGTTGATTTAGCGCGTGTGGAAAAAATCGCGCTTCCTGGGAAAGCCATACTCATACAAATGCCGCAGAGTTTGGACAGTATAGTTAAGCGCAGAGTGTCGTATTTAACTGACTATCAAGATGCCGCTTATGCACAACAATACCAAGATCTAGTAGGTCAGGTACGGAATAAAGAAAGTGCTCTGAATCTCGGCAGCGAACGCGACAATAAGCTCAATCTTAAACTCAGCACAGCAGTCGCTAAATACGCCTTCAAACTGATGGCCTACAAAGACGAGTACGAAGTTGCGAGGTTATACACCAATGGCGAATTTACAGAAAAACTCAAAGCCCAGTTTGCAGGCGACTTCTCGCTGAAATTCAATTTGGCACCGCCGTTATTTTCTAAAAAAGATAGTCAAGGTCATTTAATTAAAGCGAAATATGGCTCGTGGGTGTGGCATGCGTTTACACTACTCGCCAAGCTCAAAGGCCTGCGTGGCGGTGCTTTCGATATTTTTGGCTATACTGATGAACGTAAACAAGAGCGTGCCTTGGTGGTGGAATATCGCGACATGATCTTGTCCTTGATTAGCCGGCTTGATGCAGGCAATCTAGAACAAGCCATCATACTGGCTAATTTGCCAGAAAAAATTCGTGGTTTTGGACACGTAAAAGAAAAAGCCATGCAAGCGTATCATGTGGAAAAAGCGGCTTTATTAAGTGCCGTGCAAGATAAGGCAGCGTAATGTTTTTTGTCGTCCTACCCGCGAAAGCGGGTATCCGGAGCGGGAATCCGTGCAGTATTTAAATGCGGGATTCTTGCTTTCGTGAGAAAGACAGCTAAAGACACAACCGAATGAACACCAGAGATAAAAAAATGAACGATCTATCCATCACCCAAAAACTCACAGAATACAAACCCACCAATAAAGTGCGCTTCGTCACGGCCGCTTCTTTGTTCGACGGACACGATGCCTCGATTAATATTATGCGCCGCATTCTCATGGCCAACGGTGCGGAAGTGATCCACTTAGGTCATAACCGCTCGGTGGAAGAAATTGTCACCGCAGCCTTACAGGAAGATGCACAGGGCATCGCCATCTCTAGCTATCAAGGCGGCCACGTCGAATATTTCAAGTATATGATAGACCTGTTGAAGCAAAGAGGTGGTGCGCATATTAAAGTCTTTGGCGGTGGTGGTGGCGTGATCGTGCCAGAAGAAATCGCCGACTTACACGCCTATGGTGTGACCAGAATTTTTAGCCCAGAAGACGGGCAACGCATGGGCTTGGTGGGTATGATTTTATCCATGATTCGCGCCTGTGATAGTGACTTGTCCGGTTATGCGCCGACCACTTTGGCGGCGCTACAAAAAGATGACGTCGGCAGCAAACATAGACCTTTAGCACAATTAATTACTGCCTTAGAGAACGACAAAGTATCGCCAGAATTGCGCGCCGAGATCGTACAAGCCGCCGCGCAAATGACGACGCCAGCTTTGGGCATTACCGGTACTGGCGGCGCTGGTAAATCTTCTTTGACCGACGAACTTATCCGTCGTATGCGTTTGGATCAAGAGGATAGCTTAAACATCGCACTGATCTCCATCGATCCTTCGCGTCGCAAATCGGGCGGTGCTTTATTGGGTGATCGTATCCGCATGAACGCCATCAATCCGTGGAAGGGTCATGGGTTTGCAGAAACGAAGGTATTCATGCGCTCGCTCGCCACTCGTGA
>JAIELM010000091.1 GCA_019752975.1 Undibacterium sp.
ACGCTGGCGTTGTTGCTATCGCCTTGTCGTACTAAAGTACTGCCTACGGCTCTGCGTCTAGCCAGCGCAATTTTGCGTAAGTCCAAAAAAAAGAGCGACAAGTCCTTCCGACTTTTTTTGAGGGACATGTCCGAGCTACTAAAACCCCTAAATTTTTTATGACTACCAAAAAACATAAACTAAACCTTTCTATACAATACGCAGACCCAAGTTTACAAGAAATACTCACCCGTTCGATTCTGCGTAAAACTGTTCAGGCCGCATTACTTTTTCCAGCGGAAATCACGCTACGTATCGTCAATGCTGACGAAGGGAAAACACTGAACCGCGATTATCGTGGCAAGGACTATGCCACCAATGTGTTGACCTTTGCCTATACCGAAGATGAAGATGCAGAAGTGACTCAAGCTGACATTATTCTGTGTACTGAAGTATTAGAAAAAGAGGCACAAGAACAAAATAAGAGTGTGCTAGAACATGCACAACATTTGGTGGTACACGGCGTTCTGCATGCTCAGGGATATGATCACGAGGAAGATGAAGACGCCGAAGAAATGGAAAGCTTAGAGATTGAGATTTTAGCCGGTTTAGGTTTGGCAAATCCTTACGCAGAGTAACTATGGCACCCGATAAAAAGCACCGACGGGTAATTAATTTGAGTGGGCAAGAAGTCGTTACTTACGGCTTACGCACGCATATCTGGCAAGATCTGTACTACTATGCCATGACGTCTTCATGGACATTATTTTTCTCTGCCTTTTTAGCGTTGTTTTTGAGTTTGAATTTATTGTTTGGTGGATTGTATTTATTGGGTGATCAAGCGATAGGTAATCTTTACCCGAATAATTTTTGGGGTGCTTTTTTCTTTAGTGTAGAAACTTTAGCGACTGTGGGTTATGGGGACATGCACCCACAGTCATTTTATGGGCACCTGATCGCTACCATAGAAATTTTCGTCGGTATGTCCAGTATTGCGCTGGTGACTGGCTTGATGTTTGCGCGGTTTTCGCGTCCTCGCTCCAGCGTTGTTTTTGCCGAGCATCCGGTGAGTCATGAAGTAGATGGTAAACGTATGTTGATGATACGTATCGCTAATGCACGTATGAATATTATTAGTGAAGCCTCTGCCAAATTGCGCCTGTTGCGTGATGAGAATTCTGCCTTGGGCGGTAAATTTCGTAAAATTCTTGACCTTAAGCTAGAGCGTGAGCAGCATCCTATTTTTGTCTTGGGTTGGACGCTATTGCACCATATTGATGAGCACAGTCCTTTGTTTGGACATACTACGGAGAGTTTGAGAGAACTCAACGGGGCGCTCATTTTGAGTATAGAAGGCGTCGATGAAACCACCAACCAATCACAAAGAGCTCGTCAATATTATTCCTGCGAATTGATCCGTTGGAATCATCGCTACGTTGATATTTTTGTCAATAACGAAGAAAACGACCGCGCAATACGTGAAATCCACTACAGTCGTTTTCATGAGTCAGAAGAAATTGTTGCTGTGCTTGAGGATGTGAATGAATAAGTCTCATTGGTGTTTTTGACTTGTTTTATTCCAGTAAAATTTCTTTATCCAGTGAAACGAGATGCTCGTTTTTTGTGTTTGTGGATGATTTTCGCTTTCGTATAAAGGTATTTTTTACGCGAACCGACTTCATAAAATACCATGACCAAAGAAGGTAACTAACGAGCGAACGTATCCAACTGATCCATTCATCTTTCAGAACTCCTGAGTCCATACTTTGCACAGCAGTCCCAATGATAAGATCGATCAATTGAAAGGCGAAGATAATGCCAAAGATCCCTACATATGCACGGGGAAGAGTAGTACGTTTTTGAAAAAATAGAGGTAACAGTAAAGCAGAGAAAACGAGTGAGGCGAGATTGCCTGCTAGTTCGAAAAGTAAAAATGGCGCTTGTAACGCATAATAATTTTCGTTGCCAACTGAGGTAATGCTGGTCCACGATTGCGCCGAGTATATACCGCAGTCGGAGAGAGCGAACAAAATTCGACAAGGAGTAACTACGATTCCTAACATAGGGAAAATTAACCAACCATTGATGCCTGTCGGTGAATTGTCTGCGGCGTTGTTTGCAGGAATTGGATTTGTTTTGAGATCGTAGCGATAGAGTTTGGTTGCTAAAGAAATCCAATAAGCCGTAAACATCAAAGCCAAAAGGGCGACAGCCCAATTAAATTTTTCGATAAACGTATAGTTTTTGTTTGGTACGGGTTTTGATTGAGCAGCGTCAGTGTGCCATAAGCTGTAACCTAAGACTCCACGAGCCAACTCTAAATTTTCCACATATTTGGCGGTTTCGTCGGCATTGATATGATCGGCCTTGCTAACGTATTGATCACGCATTGTGACGGTATTATCTATGGAGTTTATTTCGTGATGTAATTCAAAGGCATCGTCTTTGATCGTGTTATCTTCTTTCTTTATATCCCAATGGCTAGGAAGCAATACTTCAGTGATTTGATCAAGTTCAATCGGATGCGCTAAGGCTAATGGTGTCTGACGTATCACCTGTGATGGACGTGTCAATAAGGCCTCGATGTCGGGCGCATAAAGTGAAGAGTTGAAGCGTTTTTTTTCTTCATTTCGTGACCAAAATTGGGGAACCCGATAATACTCTGAAATAGTGAGCGTATTTTTCTTGGAATCTTCCGAAACACTTAGCGGGGCGCTGATCTCAATACTGGGGTAATAGCGAGCATAGTAATTGAGGTAGCGCTTTTGCAGATCGTCTAAATTTTCAGTAGCTAACATATTGCGCATGTTTTCGGCGCTACCGCCTTCAAAGACCGTTGTGACGGTGTATAGAGAGGGTTTTTCTATTCCCTCTCTGCTATCAATGAGGCTATGAATTTTACGTTTCTGTAGTTGACTAGCATTCCTAGACATTGGGGTAAGTGCTTGAGAATTTGCATCAACGATTAGCGCAAGATCGTAATTAGGTTGATATAGATGACTCGCATCGCCATTTTGCATGGCGCGGGTTGGGTCTATCCAGAATTCTTTACCTGATAAATTAAGATGAACTATCACGTGATTAAACACGAAAGGAGTTGGCGCAAATTGGGCGATTCCTTTTTGTAAGCTTGTATTGACCAACGCGGGCTTCGCTTCGATTCCGAGTGCAGATAATAAGCTTAAGGTGAGCAGGGCCTTGTCTTTACAATCGCCAAAGCGACGCTGAAATACGAGATCAGGTGGATTGGGAGCATGTGAGTTGGCGCCGATTTCTACCCCTAAATAACGAATTTCTTTTTGCACAAATTGTAAAGTGGCGAGTACACGATCCAGCGAGGTCTTGTGTGTTTGCTCTATCTTATGTACCACCGTTTGTAAGTTGGGGCTTAATTTTTCTGGAATTTTGTAGTACTGCACAGCCCAATTTGCTAGCTCATTCCAGTTTTTGAATTCACTCCATTGCACATAGGGATAGGGGTCATGCCAACTAGGCGTCTCCGATGGTAGGACTAAGGCCGTTACTTGGTTTTTTTTCCAGATATATTCGCGCTCATTGCCAAGGATTTTTACGCTTGGTTTGTCTTTGGTGTTGAGGTAGGTGAAGTGGATATTTCTTTCACTAGGCACCAATAAACGACTAAAAATTTTATCGATTGGCACACCCATCTGTAGATCAAAACTACCAAATTGATGGTTGTTGAATACAGGATTGATGCCACTCAAAGTATAGGCATATTCGACGATATCCCCAACACGTATATCCTCAAGAAAAACGTTTGCGGTTTTACTTCCATCATAAACGCGATATTCAAGTTCTTTTTCGCGCTGTAATATTTTAACTTTGTTTTTGTCTAGTTTTTGAAATGTTTTACCGTTTCGATGGACCACTATCGAGTGAAGGCTAAGTGTCTGATAAGACGGATCAAACCAAATTTCGACATGCCCAACTTGCTCCAAGCCTTGTGGATTAAGGGCTTTTACGGCGATGTGTCGAAACACCGATTTGCTATTGGTTTCTACCCTTACTTGATGATCGCTTAGGAGGTAATAGACCCCACGACTGACTTGGTTGGATAAATTTTGTGTGATCAGCTCAGGTGTTTGATTTAGAACCCAAGATTCCACTGGTTTTATGAAGAAAGCATTTTCTTTTGCTTGACAAGAAGAGTGCCCAATAAGGCTCAGCATGAGTATCGCTAAGATGAATAATTGTGGGGGAGTGAGAATTGACTTTGTTAACATGAAAAGTGATTGTCAGATTGCACGAAGCCAAGGATCGCTAGGCTTAAGTAGAGGTGGACAGTAGCACATTTTTAATGTTAAAGAGGTATTTTTTGCTGTATTGATAAAATATTCTCCAATGCTTTGGAAAAACTGCCCAGATGTTGTATCCTATAGGATTGAAACAACGGCGTTAAGCCCATTATGCAAGAGCACTCTAGTAAGGTCACTTCTAAAGTTAGAAGCACTGACCTTAAACCTCATAGGTCATTGTTTGAACGATTGACCGCCTTAATTTCCCCCGAACCTGAAAATCGCGACGAGCTTTTAGAGATTCTTGTCGATGCCCAAGAACGCAAGCTGATTGATGCAGATGCCTTGGCGATGATAGAAGGGGTGTTTCAAGTCTCTGATTTATGTGCCAAAGATATTATGGTGCCGCGTTCTCAAATGGACGTGATCGATATTTCTACTCCGATTACTCAATGGATGCCGCAAGTGTTAGCGACCGCGCACTCACGCTTTCCTGCGGTCGATGGCGAGCGCGATAAAGTAGTTGGGGTGATTTTGGCCAAAGATTTGCTGCGCTACTATGCCGAGGATAATTTTGACGTGCATAAGATGTTGCGCTCGGTGGTGTACATTCCCGAATCGAAGCGCTTGAACATTCTTTTGAGGGATTTTCGTGCTAATCGCAATCATATGGCGATGGTGGTGGATGAATATGGTGGCGTGGCCGGATTAATTACCATTGAAGACGTGCTAGAGCAAATCGTTGGTGATATCGACGACGAGTACGATTTTGACGAGGAGGAAGATAATATTATCGCCTTGGATAATGAAGGCAATGGCAAGCGCTGGCGGGTGAAAGGCTTGACGGAGATCGAGCAATTTAATGAAGTGTTGGGTGTCAATTTATCCGACAAAATTGTCGACACGATAGGTGGTTTTATTTCAGATCATTTGCAGCGTGTACCGCATAAGGGTGATGCCTTTGAAATTGGTCAATTGCATTTCGAAATACTCCGCGCCGACGCAAGGCAGGTGCAGATGATCTTGATCGAAAAACGTAGCACTGTGTATGCTGTGGATGGATGATTTTTTGTTGAATCGTTTAAAACATCTTTCGTGGCCGCGAGCAATGCTCGTGGCTAGTTTGCTAGGGGCGTTGAATGTACTTTCATTCGCGCCTTTTTTCATTTGGCCTTTACAAATGATCAGCTCTGCTGCGATGTTTTTTTTACTGGTACAGCACCGGCATTGGAATAAAAAGCAGTGTTTTTTCTTGGGTTTTTCGTATGCTTTCTCTACCTTATTTTTAGGCATTAGTTGGCTGAGCATTGCGATGGCGCGTTATGGTGGCATGCCTTGGGTTCTGTCTTTGTTGGCGGTGGCGTTGTTAGCGGCTTTTCTTGCCTTGTTTTATGCATGCGCTTTTGGACTGGCAAAGTGGATTAAGGAACGGCGTGACACTTCAGATCAAGTGATGCTGTTATTACTTCTTCCCTCTTTATTTCTACTATGTGAATATTTACGCGCTTATGTATTCACTGGTTTTCCTTGGTTATCTACGGGTTATGCGCATCAAGTTTCTTCGTTGGCGGGTTTTGCGCCGGTGCTAGGTGTGATCGGTGTTGGTGGGGTAAGTGCCTTGACTGCGGGTGCGGTTGCTTTGGCCGCGACCGCTCGATATTGGCGTTGGCGCATGTTGGCGCTAATTCTTGGCTGCTTTGCGTTCGGTTTTGGCTTGCAGCAGATCGCTTGGACTTCCCCAGTAGGACAGTCTCTCACAGTACGCTTAATACAAGGCAATGTCGATCAAGGCGAGAAGTTTGATAGGGCGTTTGTGGAACGTCAATTGCAGCAATATGCGACCTTGTTGCAACAGAAGCCCGCCGATATCATTGCCATTCCCGAAACCGCGCTACCTATTCCTACTTCGCAATTGCCCGCCACTTTCCTTAGTGATTTGCAGCATTTTGCACTGAGCAATGACAGTCATTTAGCCCTAGGCGTAGTGGTGGAAGATGTCACACAAACGGGAGTGCAAACCTATACCAATAGCCTGATCGGGTTGGGCAAGGAACAGCAAAATGCCTCCTACCGTTACGACAAACATCATTTGGTTCCGTTTGGGGAATTTGTGCCCTATGGTTTTCGTTGGTTCGTCAATATGCTACAGATTCCTTTGGGCGAATTGGCTAGCCCTGGCGTGCAACAAGCGGCGATGCAAGTGAAAGATCAGCGTGTGATGCCTAATATTTGCTATGAAGATTTGTTCGGAATGGAAATCGCCGCGCAACTTCGTGCCCAAGCGGCGACCAAAGTCGGCGCGGCTAGCATCTTACTCAATATTTCTAACTTGGCTTGGTATGGCGACTCCATTGCAATAGACCAGCATCTACAAATAGCGCAAATGCGCACACTAGAAACTGGTCGCCCCATGCTGCGTTCCACTAATACTGGCGCGACTGCCATCATCAGTGCACAAGGCAAAGTCCAGGCGCAATTGCCTAGGCTAATGCAAGGGAGTTTAGATGGTCATGTGCAAGGCATGCAGGGGCTAACGCCGTATATTCGCTTCGGTGATCTTACTGGAATTCTCCTTGGAATCAGCGCCTTGTTAGTTGCATGGTATCTTTCTGCGGGTGCTAAAGCGTCCAATTTACTACATACTCAGGCGCAGTAATTGTGCACTCAGGGTTGGCAATCGGCTGAGCATGTTGACGTACGAATGGCAGTATCCCCGTCCAGACCGGTATCTCCATATCTTCCTCATCATCTCTCGCGCCACCGCGACGCACTTTACACGCGGCCTCGTTTAAAGCGATACGCATGACGGTAGTGGCAGAAAATTCTTTGTCGTTGCCGGGGCGAATTTGCGCTTGTCGGCCGAGTGCGATTTTGTTCATAAAATGTGTCAGCGAAGCGCGTTTTTTTGTTTCATCTGTGATCGCTTCAAAGACACCATAAATCATTGCGGAGCGATAGTTCATTGAATGATTAAAGGCCGAACGCGCTAACACTAAACCGTCGAGGTGAGTAATGTTAATGCAGGCTTGATCGCCACTGAGTAAGCGCTTAGTGAG
>JAIELM010000192.1 GCA_019752975.1 Undibacterium sp.
CCACCCCGTGGCGCACACCATTGGCAAGTGTTTGCCAATCTGTCACAGCGGTGTCGATGAATGCGACCTCTTTACGAGCTGGTATAGCCGTTGTGTCAGTCGGTTGTTGTAGACCCAAAAGATTGGCCGACTCAGTAGTCAAGTCTTGGGATGTGGCAGTCGGAGGGCTAAAGGGGAGAGGTTCGTTGCCATAACCATCTAGGTTATCAATTGAAACAGTGCTACTGCCAAGCTTGAGAGTACCAGTCGTACCAAAGCTGTTGAAATGAAGAGCATCTGGCTTACCGAGCTGTTTAAAATTACCCGAGAAATCGCTGAGATTGCTTTCAATGAAGATCACCTCTTTACGTAGTTCTCCACCTGTCAACGATGCAGGTGGACTAGCCTCAAGAGGTGAAATATTTGAGATTTCATTCGAGGTAATAAACTCGTTTAGCTTTTGCTCTTTTTTCATAGATGCCCTACTAGATGTTTGAGAGATTTCACATAGAAATTTTTTTATGTGCAATTGATATTAAACTAATTTACTTAACTAATCGGTCAATTATAACAAAAAGATGTGACCGTACAATTTCCAATGCTATTTTTTTGAGCATCTTAGTATTCCCCCCAACACTTCAACAACATTCTCGACCTAAACCTAGATACGGTATGCCTACCAAGCAAAACTAGCGAATCGAGAACACACTGCTCGGCTGGGAGGTGGTGTCACATGGCATGCATGAGCGGTTATTGCACATCGAACGCGATGATCTGATTCGACATTGAGGTTCCAACGATGCAATCGGTGGAGGTGTTTCCATCAAAGCTTATTTCGCCTAGCGCTTGATCAATAATCTTAAACGGGGGAGGGCATTTACGCCATTTTGGGATAACCGATGTCGACTTCCAAACGCAAGCTAGAACCATGAAAACCGGCGGTAATTAATCCGCCGTTTTTGGGACTACGCAAATTGAAATATTCTCGTGAACCGTGGACTTAACAAGGGTAAATTATGAAATAAAAAAGCAGCCTCAGCTGCTTTTTTACGTTTGACTTATTGCTTATGACTGAAAAAAATTAGCGCTTGTGGCGTAATTTTTGTATCGCTGCCAATTGCGCAATGGCAGAAGCCAACTCGGCTTGTGCTTGTGCGTAATCAATGCTGGCATCGTGATTGACCAAGGCCTCTTCGGCTAATTTCTTAGCTTCATTAGCTTTAGCTTCATCTAAATCAGTACCACGAATCGCGGTATCGGCCAAGACAGTTACTGCATTGGGCTGAACTTCTAAGATACCACCGGCGACGAACACGAATTCTTCTTCGCTCTTACCTACTAGCTTAATGCGTACTGCGCCTGGCTTAATACGTGTGATCAATGGTGTGTGTGAAGGGTAGATACCCAACTCACCTGATTCACCCGGCAAGGCCACGAATTCGGCCTCGCCAGAGAAGATCAACTCCTCGGCGGAAACCACATCAACGTGTATTGTATGTGCCATGTTTAACCTTTGTTTGTTGTCGGCTTTTACGCCGTCTTTCTCGCGTAGGCGGGAATCTAGTATCAAGCTCACTGCACGAAGTTCTGCACTCTATCGCTGTATACCGTTAAAGCTCTGGATTCCCGCCTGCGCGGGAAAGACGACTAAAAAACAAAACCACATTTTTTCTTTTAATTTAAAAGTAAAAAATTACGCGGCCATTTTTTTAGCTTTTTCAATCGCTTCATCAATCGTACCGACCATGTAGAATGCTTGTTCTGGCAAGTGATCAAGTTCACCAGAGGCAATCATTTTAAAGCCCTTGATGGTGTCTTTGAGTGAAACATATTTACCAGGTGAACCTGTAAATACTTCAGCGACGTGGAAAGGCTGGGACAAGAAACGTTGCATCTTACGTGCACGAGCAACGATCAACTTATCTTCAGGTGCCAACTCGTCCATACCCAAAATCGCGATAATGTCACGCAATTCTTTATAGCGCTGTAAAGTACCTTGAACAGCACGGGCTGTTTCATAGTGTTCGCTACCAACCACTTGGGGATCTAACTGACGTGAAGTAGAATCCAAAGGATCAACCGCTGGGTAGATACCTAATGAAGCAATGTCACGTGAAAGAACAACGGTGGAATCCAAGTGAGCAAACGTGGTTGCTGGTGATGGATCGGTCAAATCATCGGCTGGAACATAAACGGCTTGGATCGAGGTGATCGAGCCTGTTTTAGTTGAGGTAATACGCTCTTGCAAACGCCCCATTTCTTCGGCCAAGGTTGGTTGATAACCCACAGCAGAAGGCATACGACCCAACAGAGCAGAAACTTCAGTACCAGCTAAAGTATAACGATAGATGTTATCGACGAAGAACAACACGTCTTTACCTTCGTCACGGAAACCTTCAGCAATCGTCAAACCAGTCAAAGCCACACGCAGACGGTTACCTGGTGGTTCATTCATCTGACCGTAGACCATCGCTACTTTAGACTCTTCTGGATTTTCCAGATTCACCACGTTGGCATCAGCCATTTCGTGGTAGAAGTCATTACCTTCACGAGTACGCTCACCAACACCAGCAAACACAGACAAACCACTGTGCGCTTTAGCGATATTGTTGATCAGTTCCATCATGTTGACGGTCTTACCCACACCCGCACCACCGAACAAACCAACTTTACCACCCTTCGCAAATGGGCAAACTAGATCAATCACTTTGATACCGGTTTCCAAGAGCTCTTGGGATGGAGAGAGTTCGTCGTAAGCAGGTGCTTTACGGTGAATCGATGCTTGAGTCGCACGGCTTACTGGGCCGCATTCATCAATTGGATTACCCAAAACGTCCATAATCCGACCTAGCGTTGCTTTGCCAGTAGGGACCATAATTGGGTGACCAGAGTTAGTGACCATCATGCCACGACGCAGACCGTCAGAAGTACCTAAAGCAATCGTACGGACGATACCGTCACCTAATTGCTGTTGGACTTCTAAAGTCAAGTCGGAGCCTTCCATTGTCAAGGCGTCGTAAATCTTAGGCATCTGATCGCGTGGGAATTCTACGTCCACCACAGCGCCGATACACTGAACGATTTTGCCATTTGCCATGTTCGTTCCTTCAATATAATTTAAAATTCGTTTAGTTCGGTAACCTACACCGCTGCCGCGCCGGCCACGATCTCGGAGAGCTCTTTGGTAATGGCAGCTTGTCGGGTTTTGTTATAAACCAGTTTCAACTCACCAATCACATTACCTGCGTTATCACTAGCTGACTTCATCGCCACCATACGTGCCGACTGTTCAGACGCCATGTTTTCTGCGACTGCTTGATAGATCAGCGCTTCTACATAACGCAGCAACAAACTATCAATCACCGTCGCAGCATCTGGCTCATAAATATAGTCCCAAGAATAAGAGGCTTTATTTTTTTCCAGTTTGTCGGCCGTGAGAGGCAATAACTGCTCTATCACTGGCTCTTGCTTCATGGTGTTGATAAATTTGGTGTAGCACAGATAAACTGCATCGAGCTTGCCTTCTTGGTAGGCGTCCAGTAACAACTTGACTGGTCCTATCAATTTATCCAAATGCGGCGTATCACCTAAGTGTGTCGCATGCGACACCACTTTAACACCGACTCGATTCAAGAAGCCTAGACCCTTATTACCAATTGCGACCGCGTCAATTTTTGAACCCTGTCCTTCGAGTTCACGCATTTTATTGGTGACAAGGCGAAGCACGTTGGTGTTCAAACCACCGCACAAGCCTTTATCAGTGCTCACCACGACCAAGCCGACTCGTTTGGCAAGATCTTGCTGCACCATAAATGGATGCGTGTACTCTGGATTGGCGTGCGACAAGTTGGCGGTGATCGTACGAATCTTCTCACTGTAGGGACGGGAGGCCCGCATTCTTTCCTGCGCTCTACGCATTTTAGAAGCGGCGACCATTTCCATCGCCTTCGTGATTTTCTTCGTATTCTCTACGCTCTTAATCTTGCCACGTATCTCTTTACTCGATGCCATTGCTGCTTACTCCCTCAGCTCCAGTAATTAGAATTCGCCAGATTTCTTGAAATCAGCAATCGCAGCAGCCATGGCAGCTTCGCCATCTTTGTCCATTTGCTTGGTTTCTTCGATCTTGGCGAGCAAGGCGCTATGACTAGTCTTCAAGAAACTATGCAGGCCGGCTTCGAAAGACAATACTTTCTTCACCGCGACATCATCCAAGAAACCCTTGTTGACCGCGAATAAAGTCGAGGCCATCAAAGAGATAGACAAAGGCGCATATTGTGCTTGCTTGAGCAACTCAGTTACACGTGCACCGCGATCTAATTGCTTACGTGTAGATTCGTCTAGGTCAGAAGCGAACTGGGCAAATGCAGCCAATTCACGATACTGCGCCAAGTCAGTACGAATACCACCGGAAAGGTTTTTGATGACCTTAGTTTGAGCAGCACCACCAACACGAGAAACAGAAATACCGGCATTAATCGCAGGACGGATACCAGCGTTAAACAAGGAAGTTTCCAAGAAAATCTGACCGTCGGTAATTGAAATAACGTTGGTTGGAACGAAAGCAGAAACGTCACCTGCTTGGGTTTCAATGATAGGCAAAGCAGTCAATGAACCAGTCTTACCTTTGACCGCACCGTCAGTAAATTTCTCAACGTAGTCAGGGTTAACCCGCGCTGCACGTTCCAATAAACGGGAGTGCAAATAGAATACGTCACCTGGATAAGCTTCGCGACCTGGTGGACGGCGCAGCAACAGAGAAACCTGACGGTAAGCCACCGCTTGCTTAGACAAATCATCGTACACGATCAAAGCATCTTCGCCACGATCACGGAAGTATTCGCCCATGGCGCAACCGGAGTACGCTGAAACATATTGCATGGCGGCAGACTCAGAAGCCGTTGCTGCAACCACAATAGTGTATTCCATGGCGCCGTGGATTTCTAAAGAGCGAACCACGTTTTTAACGGAAGAAGCTTTTTGACCAATCGCCACATAGATACATGTCACGCCTTGACCTTTTTGATTGATGATGGCATCGATCGCGACGGCGGTTTTACCCGTTTGACGATCACCAATGATCAATTCGCGTTGACCACGACCAACAGGCACCATAGAGTCAATTGACTTCAAGCCTGTTTGTAGAGGTTGAGAAACGGATTGACGAGCAATAACGCCCGGTGCAATCTTTTCGATAGGCGCACTCAACTTAGCGTTGATAGGACCTTTACCGTCGATAGGTTGACCTAGGGCATTGACCACGCGACCGCGTAGTTCTGGACCGATAGGCACTTCCAAAATACGGCCTGTGCACTTAACGATATCGCCTTCGGAAATATGTTCATAGTCACCGAGAATAACGGAGCCGACTGAATCACGTTCCAAGTTCAAAGCCAAACCAAAAGTATTACCTGGGAATTCCAACATCTCACCTTGCATCGCATCGGATAAACCGTGGATGCGGCAGATGCCGTCGGTAACGGAAATAACCGTACCTTGATTACGAATTTCAGCGGAATCGCCAAGGCCTTGAATCCGGCTCTTGATCAATTCACTGATTTCTGATGGGTTGAGTTGCATATTAACTCCAAAAAATTATTCACAACAACCTAAGCAAAGCTTGAGCTGCTTAAGCGGTTAAGGCATGGTGCATCTGTTGTAACTTGGCGCGTACTGAAGTATCTAGCACTTGATCACCCACCACCACACGAACGCCGCCAATTAAGGCCGCATCGATGGTTACATGGGGATACAACTTGCGATTAAACTTCTTTTCTAATGCGGCAGTAACTTCATTTAACTGTGCTGGAGAGAGTGCAAATGCGCTGAAAATTTCTGCGTCAGATGCTCCTGCGTCGGCATTTTTCAAAGACAAAAATTGCGTGGCAATTTCAGGCAATGCGGCTAAACGCTTATAGCCAGCCAAAGTCTCTATGAAATTCTTTGCCTCAGGCGTCACTGGTGACTTCAACACAGACAAGAAAGCCTCAGCAGCTAAGGCTGTTGAGACTTTAGGGTTGTGTGCCAAAGCGACGACATCAGGATGTGCTGCTACCTGCGCCATTTCCGATACCAATTCTGTCCATGCAGCGAGTTTGACAGAATCGTTACCCGATTTAGCGACACGAAACAAAGCTTCTGCATACGGCCTAGCGATGGTTGCGAGTTCTGCCATGATTACAGCTCAGTCTTCAACAAGTTCAACATCTCGGCATGAGCTTCGGCATTGACTTCACGTTTCAAAATTTGCTCAGCGCCTTTTACCGCCAACACAGCAACTTGGTCACGCAATTCTTCACGTGCTTTCGCCACTAAGCTGTCAGCTTCTGCCTTAGCCGCAGCGATAATACGCGCTGCTTCTTCGGCGGCGGTATGCACCGCTTCTTCATGAATCAAAGCTGCACGTTTTTCGGCGTGCGCAATATGCTGCAAACCTTCTTCACGCGCACCAGCTAATTCCACTTGGATTCTTTTTTCCGCAGCCAGTTTTTCGGCTTGACCAAGGTCAGCAGCCGCGAGTCCGTCTGCGATTTTTTTCATACGGGCATCAATTGCGTTAATCACCGGCGGCCATACGAATTTCATCGTAAATAGCGCCAAAATAAAAAACACAATGGCCTGATAGATCATTGTTTGATTCAGATTCATCTTCGTTTCCTTGTATAAATGATCGTTCCGTAAGCCTCAAGGCTTACGGTAAGAAAAGGAAATCCAATTAACCTCTGAATGGATTCGCTGTAGCGAAGAACATAGCGATACCAACACCGATAATGAAAGCAGCATCGATCAAACCAGCCAACAACAACATTTTACCTTGCAACTTGTCCATCAATTCTGGTTGGCGAGCAGACGCTTCCAAATATTTACCACCCATCAAAGCGATACCGATACAAGCACCCAAAGCGCCCAAACCAATAATCAAACCACAAGCCAAAGCTACAAATGCGACGTTAGTCATGAGAGAACTCCCTAAAGTTAAAAAATAAAAATACTAAAACCAAAAAACCAAAACCTTCTATGAATCCTCGTTGAAGGAATCATCAACGTTGGATGTAGGGCGGGTTCAACCCGCGCCGACTATCCGTCCATCCATCCGCGCGGGTTGCACCCGCCCTACGAAATTACATCCCCAACAAGGGGCTTACGCAAACTCGTTCCAGCTAGGCGCGTCGTCGCAGACAGTACTTTAGTACGGCAAGACGACGCAACAACGCTGGGGCGAGTTTTCGCAAGCGCCTATTAATGTGCTTCGTGCGCTTGACCCATGTACACCAAGGTCAACATCATGAAAATAAACGCTTGCAAGAAC
>JAIELM010000186.1 GCA_019752975.1 Undibacterium sp.
ATTGAACGTTTAGAAGCCTTGCTCGATGTCGATTTTGACGTGCTTTAGTCTGACTGTTCAGGCTTTACTTACTTTAACCAACTGATTTTTTAGGCTTATCCATTGCGACATATATTGCGTGCTCTTATGAGCATGGTGACGCAGCATACTGCCAGTAAAATTTCGAACCCGCCTTTCCTTTTTTTTGCGCTAAGGCCTGTTCAAGTGCCAGCAATAAAGCGGCACTACTTTGCTTGCTATCAAAATAGTGTGCCAGTAACCGTGCGCCTTGATCTTGTGCATGCTGCCATCGCATTGGATCTTGATATAAATTGATCGCGGCTTGTGCAATTGCTGCCGCGTCATTCGCGACCACACCGGCCCAAGGCAGGTCACCGCACATGCCCTCACTGCCGACCGCCGTAGTCACACTGGGTGTTCCACAGGCCAAAGCATCGACTAACTTACCTTTAATGCCCGCGCCAAAACGCAGTGGTGCCAAACACACTCGCGCTTGGGTCATGACCGCATGCGCATCATCCACCCATCCCAAGACATGAAAACCTTGTGCAGGCTGATGCAAAGCACTCGCCTTGGGAGGAGGATAGGCGCCGCAGATACGCAATTGCGCTTGCGGCAAAGCGGCATGTATGAGGGGCCAAATCACTTGTTTAAGCCAAAGCACAGCATCCCAATTGGGCGCGTGGCGAAAATTACCTATGCTAATAAATCCTTGGCGTTGCTCAAAACTCGGGAGATTTTTTGGCTGATTCATCAAGAGCAAATTGCACCAACACAGCAGATATTCTGGTACGCCAAATTGCTGAATCAATAGCTCCATTTCGAAGGACGAAATAATTAGACTGAGGTCACAACGATAAATCGATGCAATCTCGCGCTGGGTTAAATCATCGGCCGCCATCGCCATGAATAATTCTTCACGACTATGGGGAGCTGGCGCCAACTGTTGCCGCTCTAACGTGGTGAGCGCCTTGGCTTGCTGCGCCTTAAACAAACGATGGCGGGTTTCGCGCAAACTATGCAGATCGCATGTATCGAGCAGTCGTAAAGAATTTGGACAGTGTTTTTCCACCCGCCAGCCAAATTGTTCTTCGCTCAGAAAACGGTCAAACAAGACAATGTCGGCCTGAAATTCGTGAATGAAATCATCAAAGCTTGTACAATTAAGCGCGATACTTTTTTCAGCAATACCTAGAGCAGATAGGTCCTCTCGGTGAACAGAAAGCGCAGCCGCGCTGGCAACGACCACCTCCCAGCCTTGTTGCCGAAAAACCCGCAAAATTTCCATCGTGCGACCGCCAGCAGCAGAAGAAGTCGGTTCGGGCCAGACATAGGCAATGACAAGGACTTTCAAATGCACTATCTACCCAACAACTTGGATTGCGGCTGTTGCTTTGGCTTTGGATGCGCCTGAGTCGGTGCGGGCGAATACACTACCGCAGCATCATTGAAACGGAAGTTGATTATCTCACGCATCAGATTTTGCGCTTCCTGCTGCATGCTGGTGGCGGCGGCAGCGGACTCTTCTACCAAGGCCGTATTTTGTTGAGTGACTTGATCCATTTGCGTGATCGACAGATTGACCTGTTCTATACCTAAACTTTGCTCGCGACTGGCGGCCGCGATCTCACTCATAATGTCGGCCACTTGTCTAACCGAGCTCACGATTTTTTGCATATTATCACCAGCCTCACCGACCAACCGACTACCTGTATCGACCGTCTCTACTGAGGCGGCGATCAGTTCTTTAATTTCTTTTGCGGCGCTCGCTGAACGTTGAGCCAAGCTGCGAACTTCTGAAGCCACCACCGCAAAACCTCGCCCTTGTTCACCTGCGCGAGCAGCTTCAACCGCCGCATTGAGCGCGAGAATATTCGTTTGAAAAGCGATACCGTCGATCACCGCAATGATGTCTACAATTTTGCGTGAACTTTGGGTAATTAACTCCATGGTTTTCACCACATTACCGACCACTTCCCCACCTTTAATCGCTACCGCCGTAGTCGCCACCACTAATTGATTGGCTTGTCCTGCGTTATCCGCATTTTGTTTCACCGTGCTGGTCAATTCTTCCATGGTAGAAGAGGTGGCTTCTAGCGATTTGGATTGATCCTCGGTACGCAAAGATAAGTCCATATTGCCGGATTCGATTTCTTTAGAAGCAGAAGAAATGGTCTCCGCACTTTGACGTACTTGACTTAAGGTACTCGATAAACAAGCAACCATGTTTTGTAGCGCCCCCATTAGCTGAGAGATTTCATCCCCATAGGTGGCATATGTCGAAGTAGTAAAATCTCCTTTGGCGACACTTTCGGCGATCTCCGTTGCTTGCTCGAGCGGTGCGGTAATGCTCACGCTAATCATCCGTGATGCCACGACACCTGCAACAACAAATAGAATTAAAATCGTAACGGAAATAATACTCGCATTACGAATGGCCTCA
The DNA here is from genome assembly GCA_019752975.1 of Undibacterium sp. Lineage (GTDB taxonomy): Bacteria > Pseudomonadota > Gammaproteobacteria > Burkholderiales > Burkholderiaceae_D > Undibacterium. The sequence continues at coordinate 2,444 of JAIELM010000186.1, forward strand.
ACTGCCTCAGCTTCTACTTTTTCAGAATGTTTATTGGTCACCTCAACTAGACGATTAATTGCACTCAAATGATCGTCATAGTGCGTCTTGAGTTTTGCCATCGCAGCGACTATGCCTTCTTTGTTTTGCGCCTTAGCCGCGGGGACCAACTCTTTAAAAGCCACATCATAAAAAGCGATTGACGGCGTATACGATTGTTTGAGAATAAGATCTGCGATCTCGGGATTAAGCTTTTCCTTACCCCAAAAATCATGACGAGTATCATATTCTGCTTTCAGTGCAGTCAAACGCTCTACCAGCTTTGCTTGATCACCCACATTGTCACTAGCGCCAATTTGAAAACAAACCAGATAAGATTCCAACACATATTCTGGCGGCGGCAGGATGTCGGCGATAAGATCCTTGCTCTGCACAATGTTTTGAAATATTGGACCATTGACTTTGAATTCGGACAAAGTCCTAAATGTCCAAACGCCGTAAATCAAAAATCCCAAAGTGAACATCAGCGCCAATAAAGTGAGCCGACTTGATACCTTAAGGTTGCGTAAAAATTCCATGATAGTTCACCTAAATTAGTTATAAATAGGACTTACGCAAAATCGTCCCAGCTAGGCGTGCCGCCGAAGACAGTGCTTTGAGCACGGCGAGGCGGCAACAACGACGCTGGGGCGGTTTTGCGTAAGTCCTAATAAAAAACTTGTCATTATTCAGCCCTATGACGAAGTTGAAATTTCAAAGTACGCCACCCTATTTTATGTCATTCACTAAGGTTTAATCGGAAATCCAGTGAGGTCCATTACTGAACAAAAGTCGCTGGATTCCCGCTAAAAACATACGGAAAAGACAGCTTACATAGGGGACTGAATAATTACAAAAACTTGTGAAAAAGACCGAGTAATGCTGTATAGAACTTTGTTAATTATAGATGCTAGATGACGCTATTACCATGAGGAAATGAAAAAGACCTCTATATTCATCACCTTTCATGTGCCTGATTGTTTGGCGCGCGCAAACTACCTCAACTTACGCCAACCGCCGTACACATTTATTGATACAATTGACGCTTTATTAATGAGTGTGAATATTCATGCTAACTGGTCGACTGTCTCTCATCACGCCCGAAGGCGTGCGATTAATTCTCAAACCCGCCGGTCCTGCGGTAAGGGCATGGGCATGGGCAATTGATGCCGCGATTTATGCAGTGACCGTGGGATTACTAGGCATCGTGTACGCCACTTCCACCATAGGCAAAGGCGTCTACTTAATCAGCCTATTTGTGTTGTATTGGGGCTATCCGATACTGTGCGAAGTGTATGCGGGTGGTCGCACGCTAGGTAAGCGAGTGATGGGACTACAGGTGATACGCGCCGATGGACTCCCAGTAGGCTGGCGTGAGGCGACCATCAGGAATCTATTATTGGCGGCGGATTTTCTGCCCTTTTTGTATTTCACTGGTTTGCTGTGTATGCTCTTTGACCGTCAATTTAGACGCGTCGGCGATATCGTCGCAGGTAGTCTAGTGGTGTATCGCGAAAGCAGTGCACCGCGTCCAGTATTAAGCGAGGCAGCCGCGATCGCCCTACCTTACCCACTCAATCCTGAACAACAACGCACCTTAATTGGCTTATTCGAACGCGAAAAAAACATTCCCGTCGAACGACTCTTAGAACTGGCGACACTAGCCGAACCCTTAACTGGCCTCACCGGTGAATCTTCACTTAAACGTTTGCGTGGCTTTGTAGCGGGCTTGAGCAAATGAAGCAAAAACAATTTGAAGACCAGAATCAAGCGCTATGGACACAAATTAGCGCAATATTAGAACAGAAGAAAAGCCAATCCGCACTAGGACTACAAGAGTTTCCAGCCTTGTATCGTCGCCTTTGCCAAAATCTTGCCCTGACTTTACAACGCGGTTACTCGCCAGCCTTGAGCGACTATTTACAACACCTAGTCAGCGCCAGCCACCAACTCTTGTATGGGACGGTAGTAGAACGTCCTATGACTTTGCACAACTGGTTGTTGCAAGAATTTCCGCGCCGAGTGCGTGAGGAGTGGCGTTTATTGTTGTGGGTCTCCTTGGCCTTTTGGGGAGTCGCTGGTGTGACTGGTGTACTGGTGTGGCTGCACCCCGATTTAGCCTATAGTTTTAGTTCTCCCCAAGAGTTAGAAAAATACCGACAAATGTACACCGCCACCGATACCGCTAAAGGACGTGGAGCGGAAAACGATTTTGTCATGTTTGGCTTTTACATTTGGAATAACGTTTCTATCGATTTTCGTACTTTTGGTGCCGGCGTTTTGTGTGGAATACCCGCTTTGCTAGCGATGGCCTACAACGGCATGCATGGCGGCGTGATCGCTGCGTGGTTGAGTTTAGATCCTGTTTCTCGGGCACATTTTTGGCCTTTTGTCGCCACCCATTCCAGCTTTGAAATCACGGGCATGTTATTAGCGGGAGTGGCTGGTATGCGGCTAGGTTTAGCCTTACTCCATCCTGGGCGCTTAAGCCGTCGACATGCCGTCCATGCGGCTAGTGGACGCATGTTTCCAATCATCGTAGGGGCGGCGGTGATGACCTTTATTGCCGCTTTTTTTGAAGCTTTTTGGTCAGCCAATCCGACTTTTTCCGATTCGACTAAGTATATTGTTGCTGCAATTTGTTGGACTAGTGTACTGGGTTTTCTAATTTTTTCTGGTCGAACTGGAATTAGGCGGATGGGAGATAGACATGCAGCTTGACCGTCTCCAACTCGAACTACGTCCTCGACCAAACGCGCAAGCTCTAGACCTTGGCTTTGCCCTATTGGCTGCTAATCCACGGGTGGTGTACACCACTTGGCTGATGCTGTGGTTACCACTGATTAGTCTTTGTGGCGTATGCGCCATCTATGTTCCGCACTGGGGATTTTTTGGTGGTGGTTGGTGGATGCTAGTGGCTTGGTGGTTACGCCCCTTAATTGAACGCGCGCCCTTGTATTTATTCTCGCGTCAAGTATTCGGAGAACACCCAACTTGGCAGCAAGCATTGCGTGCTTGGCCTAGCCAATGTGGTGGCGCCTGGTTTCGCCTCTTGGTGTGGTGGCGACTTTTTTCTGCGGGACGTGGTTTGTACCAGCCGATTTGGCAATTAGAAGAAGCCCGTGGTGCGGGCGCGGCGGTACGTATGCGAGCGATTGGCCACCGCACTTTGGGATCGGCAACCATGTTTGGAGTGGCTTGCGCTTATTTTGAAAACGTCTTGCAATTAGGCTTGTTTGCCTTTATTGGTCTATTTTTGAGCGATACTGAATTGGCGAACCCGTTTGCCTTTTTTATTTCCAATTTCGCCCAACCAGGGTCGCCTTGGTTATTGATCGTTAGCTTTATTGCGTATGCCATGGCGGTAGGATTGATTGGTCCAATTTACGTCGCTTGCTGTTTTACTTTGTACCTCAATCGCCGTGCCACCTTGGAAGCATGGGATATAGAAATCATGTTGCGACAATTAAAGCCCATGACCAGCAACAGTGATGCCAAGATATCCAAAACGCGACTGATCACACCGGCTCTTATGCTGATTGCTCTGATTCTCTGTGGCTCAACAAATACCAATCTGCAAGCTGCAGAAAATCAGCCCAGCAAGCTAGAAAACAAAGAACAATGCGAGCAACCCAAATGGGCCTATGCCTATCAAAAAGAACGCAGCCCAGCACAAAGCGAAGCACAGCAAGCGCTCCGAAATGAAGTCGACACACTCTACCAAGATCAGGATTTGCGTCCCTTTATCTGCCAAGAAGTGTGGGTCAAAACCGATCATAAGCCAGTTGAAAAAGCAGATTTACCTCAACTCAAGGGGTTCGCCTTATTTTTAAAATACACGGTCATCTTTGCACTATGTAGCTTTATCGCTTGGTTAATTTGGCGTTATCGCGGTCAAATTTTTTCTTACGGCGCACCTAAAAAACTTCACAGAGCCAGCGAGGTTGCAGGCTTAGATATACGCCCCGAATCCTTGCCAGAGGACATCGCTGCGACTGCCTTGCAACTGTGGCAGCAGGGACAAATCAGAGCGGCCGTGGCGCTTTTGTATCGGGCCAGTTTGTCCCGTTTGGTTCACGAAAATCAACTCACCATTACCCAAGGAGCGACCGAAAACGACAGCTTACGTTTGGCACAGATTGCCCATCAATTAGGTGAGATGGCGGCTTCGCGCCTAGCCCTAGTAGAACAATGTACCAAAGTGTGGTTAAACGCAGCCTATGCTCATCGCATGCCTGAAACCCTAGCCGAATTTGAGCAATTATGTCGCGATTGGCAGCACGAATTTGATGGAAAACCAGTAACAGGAGTGAGCCCATGAAGCAAGCTACACTCGCCCCGCATTTATTACGCGAAGTCAAACGCCAGCGACTCATTAGCTTGGCATGGGTACTCATTTTTGGCATAGCCGTCATAGGCTTATGGTGGTGGCTAGGCAGCATACAAAAAGTCTGGCAAGCGACATTCAACCCCTCGGATGCACTGAATAAAAATCCGCTCTTGGCCGCTACACGACTTTTAGAAAATCATCACTACAAAGTGGAATTGGCTCCGCTATTAAATGAATCCCTCGCCCAAGATTCAGTTAAAGGAACGCTGTTAATCGCCAACAATGACGGCGTCATGTCAGCCATGCAAAGTCAACAGCTACTAGCCTGGGTAGGACGCGGCAATACCTTAATCAGTTTTCCTAAAATCAAGCGCAGCAAAGCACTCCCGAACGAAAAAACACAGACCCCAGCCGCCAGTAGTTCTGACGACAATTCGGATAACAGTCCTAGCGATGAAACCGACGAGGATGAGGAGGGCGAGGGCGAGGAGGG
>JAIELM010000105.1 GCA_019752975.1 Undibacterium sp.
AGGACTCACCGAGGTCGCCGATCTTATTGGCGACGATGGCCGACGCGCTACTTATCCATGCGTCGACAGTGGCATGGTAGTTTGCAGTTTTCGGGAATTGTTGTAACAGTAGTTTTGCACAGCGCTTAGGGTCGCGGATAGCACAATTATGCAGTTGACGTGCCTTGGCAATTTGTTGCCTGAGGATGTCGCCAGAGCGGCAATATTGTTCTAAGGCCGATTGCAGGTAATAATCACGTTTTTTTATTTGGCCATGATCACGTTGTATCGAAGTGAGTAAAAAATAGCCGTCGCCTATTCCTATAGGATCGTTCAAATTTTCAAATTGATTGATCGCATCGAGGGCGAAGTGTTCTGCTTGTTCAAGCTCAGCAAAGAGCCAATGTATTTCACCTTGTATGAGCGCAATTCTTGCGACGAAGGTCTGATAAACATGGTGGTCGAGTGTGACTGTTTTCAGTAATTCGTTGGCCTCTGAAATTAAGCTGTGTGCACGTTGACAGTCGCGTTGTCTAAGGTGCCAAGCTAGCGGGATTAGCACATCGAGGCGATGCGAATTTTCAAGCAACGATAAAGCCGTCTCTAGCTTGAAGACTTCTTCATCAAGGATAAATAGATCCATCTTGAACTCAATCTTGAACTCAGTTTTTTGCCTAAAGTTTAGGCGGGATCGACAATCTAACACAAAGAATTTCGGTATGTCACGAATCCGCAGAAAATATTTCTTAAATAGTTGAATTTCTGTGGTTAATATATATTTTGTATTCTTTTTGAGCGCTGCGTACTCAAAGAATTCGTCGTTTCCCGAGCTTTGCGTTCTGCGCGGGAGTTTCGGTTTAGCTCAGTTTAGCTCAGCTTAGAACAGTGAAGAGGTGACCTTGAGTACTTCGTCTGCCGTCGTCACTCCGTCAATAATTTTATGTGCACCCGCAATACGTAGTGGTTTCATTTCATCTTTGACCGCTTGGGCACGTAGCTCATGAATGTCAGAATCGCTTTTGATCATTTTGCTAAATGCCTGGGTGACGGTAAGTAATTCATAGAGGCCAGTACGCCCCTTATAACCAGTTTGACGGCACTCAAGACAGCCTACCGGACGATAAATGGTGCTTGGTTTTGGTACGGACGATTCTTCAACGATGGCTGCCCAAACTGCATCGTCAATCTCACCGTCAGCACTCTTACAATGCGGACATAGCGTACGCACTAAACGTTGCGCTAAGATACCTACGATGGTGGCTTCCAATAGATAATACGGTACGCCTAATTGCAGCAAGCGCATAATGGCCGACGGGGCGTCATTGGTGTGCAGCGTCGAAAGTACTAAGTGACCCGTTAGTGCAGCTTGAATCGCCATTTCGGCAGTGGGTAAATCACGAATTTCACCAACCATAATGATGTCAGGATCTTGGCGCATCAGAGCGCGTATGCCGTCAGCAAAGGAGAGATCGATATTGGCTTGGACTTGCATTTGATTGAAGGAGGCTTCCACCATTTCTATCGGATCTTCTACCGTACAGACGTTGACATCCGAGGTGGCTAGGGCTTTTAGCGTGGTGTATAAGGTGGTGGTTTTTCCTGAGCCAGTTGGGCCGGTGACGAGGATGATGCCATGTGGTTTTTGTGTGAGATTATCCCAACGTATTGCATCCAATGGGGGGAAGCCCAGTTCGGGCAAAGTCTTTACCACCACCTCAGGATCAAAAATACGCATCACTAATTTTTCACCAAAAGCAGTGGGGAGTGTAGAAAGTCGTAGCTCCACCTCTTGGCCATCGGCGGTACGGGTTTTTACTCGACCATCTTGTGGTCGACGTTTTTCGATGACATCCATGCGACCTAGGAGTTTAATCCTAGCCGTCATGGCGATCATGACGATGGCTGGCACTTGATAGACTTGATGCAGCACGCCGTCTATCCTAAAGCGTATGGTGGCCATTTCGCGTTTTGGTTCTAGGTGAATATCCGACGCACGTTGATCAAAGGCGAATTGCCATAGCCAATCGACGATATTGATGACGTGTTGGTCATTGGCATCGACTTGTTTATTGCTTCGGCCGAGTTCAACTAATTGCTCAAAATTATTGCGTAAGGCAATGTCATTGCCATTCGATTTGCGCGCATCTTTAATGGATTTGGCGAGCGAAAAGAATTGTGCCGTGTATTGCGCTATATCGAGCGGATTGGCTAAAACTAATCTGATTTCCTTTTGTGTGATACGTCGTATTTCGTCTAGCCAGGCATTGTCGTAAGGATCAGTAGTGGCAATGATGACGCTATCATTGTCTGCATCAACCGGAAGAATATTAAAGCGTGTGGCATAGGTCGAACTCATCACGTCCGAGACTTTGGTGAAATCGATTTTTAATGGATCAATACGATAGAAAGGTAAATTCACTTTTCGTGCCGCCCATTCAGTCAGCCAATCAAGCGTCAGTAGCTGCGCGGGGCGTAGCGCGGAATACAGTTTACTTTGTGCGACAGCGGTCAGTACATGCATTGTCGCTGGCCCATTTTTATGTATGCCGCGCGCGTGATTGTAGGCGGATTTGGCATCCTCTTTTTTGACAATGCCATCTTCCATTAACCAAGTGAATACCTGTTGCAAGTTCAGATTTTTCGGGGTGGAAGGGATCATGTTTTTTCGATTATTGTTGGTTTAATTGGAGGCGGGTAATTGGGTCAGAGCTAGTCCATGTATCCAACTTTGCGTGGGTAACTTGGTTTCTTGGGAAATCTCTTCAGCTCTTACCTTAAGGAGGTCTAAATCTAACTTGAGTCTGGCCTTAAAGCATAGCGCGACCACATTGCCATCGTGGACTTCTGGCATACACAGTACTGTGCCGAACACATAACGTAAAACTTTGATGTTTTTGGCAAAGCTGGGATGATCGCCAAATAAATTCACCGTCATCACGCCGTCGGATTTTAAGCAGTCAAAACAGCCTTGATAAAATTCTGTAGTGTCTAATACCGGACCTTTGGCGGTGGCGTCGTATAAATCAACCTGTAACACATCTAGTGTGTCGTGTCGGTCTTGGTCGGTGACAAAGTTCATCGCATCCATTTCCAGTACATTTAGCCTAGCGTCTTGTTGCGGTAACTTAAACATACTTTCACAAATATTGATTACCGCAGGATTGAGTTCTACTGCCGTAACTTTGGCGGAGGGGAAAAAGCGGTAGCAAAATTTGGTCAACGCGCCGGTACCTAAACCCAATTGCGCGATATGCTGAGGAGCGCGATGGAATAAATTCCAAGCCATCATTTGCTGGGCATATTCCAATTCTAGCCAGTCGGGTTTGCGTAGGCGCATCGCACCTTGTACCCATTTAGTGCCAAAATGTAGATAACGAACGCCATCGTGTTCTGATAAGGTGATGGGGGCGAACTTGGCGGGACGCCCACCTGGATTTTTCTTGGTGGCAGAGGGGCCGGAGCGATAATTGCCTTCAGCCTCTATGGATTTTCTTTTGATTAGCATCTTGAACTATCGGGAAATTTTCTCTATGCTAGATTGTAAACGCTATATTGGTCAATGTGGCAATGTGCTCGATTGAATTGCGAAAATTGTCAACCAAATGTTAAATTGGTGCGTTACGGTGAACTGCAGGAGGGGTTTTGCAGCAAAAATGATATTGAAGGAGTTTATCTTGAAAAAATGTTCTCTGATCGCTTTAGCGATCGTTTCAACATGGACCTTGAGTGCCTGTGTTTCTACGAGCAATTCGGGCAGTGTGTATCGACCTTATCAAACCCAAAACGAAATGACCGTGCGTCTAGGCGTGGTAGATTCGGTGCGTGAAGTGAGTATAGAAAAAGGGCATAACGGGGTTGGTACTTTGACCGGTGCCGCTTTAGGTGGTCTGGCAGGTTCTAGCTTGGGTGGTGGACGCGGCTCTACGGCCACAGGGATTGTTGGTGCATTGGTAGGTGGGATTGTTGGTAGTAATGTGGAAGCCAATGCCACTCAGCGTCGCGGCTTGGAAATTACCGTCCGATTGGACAGTGGTGAATTAAAAGCCATTACTCAGGAGGCGGACGAGGCGTTTAGACCGGGTGATAGGGTGCGCTTGTTATCGGATAGACGAACGACTAGAGTGACGCACTAAACACGGCAGTAATAAGAAAGTAAAAAATAAGTAAGAAAAAAGAAAGGAATGGTTTTGGCCATTCCTTTTTTTTTGATTTTCATCATGCCTCAAGCGCTAATTTGACGGGAGATTTTCAAATAGTTGTTGTTTGGAAATAAGAGGGTGATTGCACTTCTATTCGGCGGATGTTGCTGCTCCCAAATACTCGATAATTGAATACAGAAAAAAGTGTTTTCGATTTTGCGTATTAGGGAATAGCGATGGCTGAAGATAGTGGCTTAGAAAGAACCGAACCGGCGTCGCCACAGCGCCTTGAAAAGGCGCGCGAAGAGGGTGATGTTCCGCGTTCCCGGGAACTTTCAACTTGTACGATTTTGCTTGCTGGTGGCGGTGGCCTGTATCTTATGGGCGGTGGCTTGGTGCAAAACCTAGCTAAAAATCTCACCGCTGGATTGTCCTTTGAACGTGCAATTGCCTTTGACTCTACCCTTCTAATTTCCCGCAATTTAACCAGCATAGAAGATGTGATGCTGGCATTCGCACCGATCGCCTTGCTGTTTATCTTTGCTGCGATTGGCTCTCCCTTGTTAATCGGTGGTTGGCTCTTTAGCGCTACTGCCTTGCAACCTAAATTCTCACGCTTAAACCCTTTGACAGGGCTTGGTAACTTGTTCTCCAGTCGCGCCGGGGTCGAGCTAGTTAAGGCGATTTTGAAAACGCTCTTGGTAGGCAGTATCGCGTGGATCGTGGTGATGAAGCAAAAAGAGGCGATATTTGGCCTGATTCACGAGTCGCTTAATCAGAGTAGTGCGCATCTTGGCAGTATGTTGGGAAGCTGCTTTTTGGCGATCGTCGGTGGTTTGGTTTTGATTGCCGCGATTGATGCACCGTATCAAATGTGGGCCTATGCCAATAAGTTGAAAATGACCCACCAAGAGGTGATACAAGAGTCCAAAGAAGCTAACGGGAATCCACAAATTAAAGCCAAAATTCGTGCTCAGCAGCGCGAGATGGCGCGCCGTAGAATGATGTCAGAAGTCCCGACTGCTGACGTGGTTGTCACCAACCCGACGCACTTTTCTGTCGCACTCAAATATGCTGATGGTCATTTTGGTGCACCTCGCGTGGTCGCTAAGGGGGCCGATGAAGTGGCTGCAAAAATTCGTGAACTCGCACTAGAGCACAAAATACCTATTTTAGAAGCACCACCTTTAGCGCGTGCCTTGTACAAACATACTGAGCTTGGCGATGAAATTCCCGAAGCCTTGTATGCAGCGGTGGCGGAGATTTTAGCCTACGTGTTTCAGTTGCGCACCTATAAGAAAACCGGTGGCGCTTATCCTAGCATGCCGACCAATATTGCCGTGCCCAGTGAATTAGATCCCCTCGCTAAAGAAAACGGAGCACTGATATGAACGCCCTAAGAATGCCGCTGTGGATGAAAGCTAGCAATAAGGCGATGGCGGCACCGCTTCTGATTGTCATGATGTTGGCAATGATGGTATTGCCCTTGCCAGCTTTTGTGTTGGATGTTTTTTTTAGCTTCAATATTGCGCTCTCCATCATCGTTCTCCTGACTAGCTTGTACACCGTCAAACCCTTAGATTTTATGGTTTTTCCGACCGTGCTTTTGGTCAGTACGATGCTACGTTTATCCTTGAATGTGGCTTCTACTCGTGTGGTGCTCACCGATGGACACAATGGACCCGATGCAGCAGGTAAAGTGATTGAAGCTTTTGGTCATTTTTTGATCGGTGGCAATTATGCGGTTGGTATTGTCGTGTTTGTGATTTTGACGATTATTAATTTTACCGTGGTGACCAAGGGTGCCGGGCGTATTGCCGAGGTTGGTGCGCGTTTTGCATTAGATGCTATGCCAGGAAAACAAATGGCGATTGACGCTGATCTGAATGCAGGTTTAATTGCGGAACAAGAAGCACGTAGAAGAAGAACAGAAGTCGCTCAAGAAGCGGAATTTTACGGTGCAATGGATGGTGCGAGTAAATATGTGAAAGGCGATGCAGTGGCCGGCATCATGGTTACGATCATCAATATTGTCGGTGGTTTAGTGGTGGGGATGGTGCAGCATGATTTAGATTTTTCTGCGGCCTCAAAAATTTACACTTTGCTGGCGATTGGTGATGGTTTGGTTGCGCAAATCCCGTCGCTCATTATCTCCACTGCCGCCGGTATTGTGGTGTCGCGTGTCGCCAGCGAACAGGATATTGGTAGTCAATTTATCAGCCAATTGTTTGTGAAGCCACAGGTGATGTATATCACCGCTGCAATTGTCGGTGGTATGGGAGTGATCCCGGGTATGCCGCATGTTGCCTTCTTGTTGTTGGCTGGGAGTTTGGCTGGTGCTGGTTACATGATTCAACAGCGTACTCTGGCTCAAGCCGCCGAACAAGCAGAAGCACAAAGTGCGCCAGCCCCTGTGAGCCAAGAAATGGAAGAGGCGACTTGGCAAGATATTTTGCCAGTCGATACTTTGGGATTAGAAGTTGGCTACCGTTTGATTCCCTTGGTGGATAAAGCGCAGGGAGGCGAGTTGCTGCGCAGGATAAAAGGCATACGTAAAAAATTTGCGCAAGATATTGGGTTCTTATCGCCACCAGTGCATATTCGCGACAATTTGGAATTGAAACCATCGGCCTATCGTATTAGTTTAAAAGGGGTGGAGGTCGGTGTTGGTGAAGCCAACATGGGACAGTATTTGGCCATTGACCCAGGCATGGTTTCAGGCACTTTGACGGGCGTGGCGACGACTGATCCGGCTTTTGGTTTGCCCGCAGTATGGATCGATGCATCGCTACGTGAACATGCGCAATCGATGGGGTATACCGTGGTGGATGCTGGTACTGTGATCGCGACACATTTAAATCACTTGATTATTTCCAATGCGGCCGAATTACTGGGGAGGCACGAAGTTCAACAATTACTGGATCATATTGCCAAAGAATCGGTCAAGTTAATCGAAGACTTAACTCCAAGATTACTACCACTGTCTGTGATACAAAAAGTTTTGCAAAATCTTTTGCAAGAGGGTGTGCATATTCGTGATGCCATCGAGATGATTGCAGAGCAATATCCACATTTGGTCAGCCACTTTGGTGGACATGCCGCAGCAGCAGGTTTAACCATTCAGAAAGTGCATTTTGCGCAATTTAAGCAAGCTTTTGAA
>JAIELM010000366.1 GCA_019752975.1 Undibacterium sp.
TTCTCCATTGGCAATCAATCCAGCTCCACTGAGGGAAAAACGTTCTTTATTTGACACCAAATCAAGGCTAGTATCGAAAGTCGACTTAGCAAAATCGATTATGAGCTTGGCGTTTTCTATGCTAGCTGCAGTTAGCATTTTTTGCTCATCGACAATCACTGCTTGACTTCCCTTCAAGGTGAAACCCATTACGCCAGAAGTAGGTAGCGGCGAGTCAGAATATTTTCTTATGTACAAGGAATAGTAAGTGTTGCCTACAATCCCTCCCAGTGCGTCCTTATCTTGCTTGGCAAAATCGATTTCCGCTGCCTTACCTAGAACTTCTCTATAACGCCCCCAAACAATGGTATTTTCTGGCTCCGGTGGTACGACTACTGGGGGAGTCACTGGCGGAATCACAGGCGGCACGGTAACGTGATCAGGAGGATTAACGATCAAGTTACCAGCCGCTAAGGCCTCTTTCAGTTTATTTTGACTCAGGTCTATGTCAGCTACATTAGTGGAAGTTTGAACCGCCGCAGCCGCTAAAGCTTTAGGCTCGTCGGCACGAGGAGGTGCGACTAGATCTGGTGCAGCACCTTGTGCTTTAATAAGTTGTGGCTTGATCTGATCGCGGGTAATTTGCAGCACCTGTCCTTGTTGACGTGCAAACAACTCTAAACTACTCCCGCCTTCACATGGGCCACTACCCGAGGCGACGCAATGCGGATCAAAACCACTGGCGACCACGCCACCGGAGAGCACCGAGATCCTTGAAGTTTCTTGATTGGTGTAAACAGTAAAATCGGTGCCACGCACCCCTATCGCTGCCACTGGTGTATTAAAGCGAAAATTTTGCCTAGCGAGTTTAACCGCATCGCCAGAAATACTACGCGCTACCCCGTTAAGCAACTCAAATTTAATTTTGGTCTTGCTAGGGTCTAAATGATCAACGGTATATTGAACAATGCGCACTTCGCTATTAGGTCGTACAATCAAAAAACCATTATCCACGGTTTTCAAATAGAGATAGCCATTGGCACCAGTCTTGATGCTAGCACCTTCTGCGATCATGCTATTGAGCAGAGCAGGTGCACCTTGCACTTGGACTTTACCCTCAATCAACATAATTTTCCCAGCGTCAGCGGCCTGCGCCGTTGCTGAGATTAAGCCGCATAAGCTGACGCAGAGCAGCACTCTTCTCCACAGCTTGGTTGGTAATTTATTCGCGTTGTTTTCCATGGTTTTACTTCCTCTTTACTTCCTCTTTACTTCTTCAATACGGTATTAAGCCTGTTGCGGACTTAAGCACTTAAAATAAGCTATAGTAAAGCTGGCGACCTAGCCTACTTTTTCACACTTAGCATTATGCGCTGAAGTGGAATATTTTTTGTGATGTACATCACAATTTACGAATTTACGGGTACTATACCATCTTATTTTCCACGCCTGCCTCGATTTCCATGTATTTTCGAGGCATTTTTACATCACTTTTTGAGAAAATGCCGAAGCAGAATACGCTGTCGCTTGACTTCCCCCCATATCGCCGTATTTTTTCACATTGGCGAAAGATAAGAACCCATATCTGGTGGTTGCTGATTGCTAGTCTTGCGCTCGGGATTTCTGTGGTTATGCAGTGGTATGCGACGCAGGGCGGCTTTAACTCAGCGGACGAGTGGTTGCGGGATCACTTTATCCAACAGCAAGCGAGTCGGGTTGAAGAGGACAGAATCGCTGTTATTGATATTGATGAAGCGAGTATTTCTCAGCTCGGCACCTGGCCTTTATCACGAGGACAAATGGCCGATCTGATCGAAAAGCTGATCGCCGTATATGGCGCGCGTGGCGTGGCTTTAGATATTTATTTTCCCGAATTATCCAAAAAGAAGGACGATGAAAAAGGCGATATGCGCCTCGCTATGCTCGCTGAACAGGCTCCTGTAGCACTGGCACAAGTTTTTGATTTCACACCTGCGCGGGCAATTGCCTGGCAGTTCGGTACGCCCAGTGGTGGTATTACTTTGAGTGAGTATTTGCAAACCCAACGCTCACCCGAACACCGCGCGCTGGCAAGCGGGCATTTGGCAAATCATGAACATTTCAAACTCGCAAGGTACACTGGGAATATCGGTTTTGTCCCTGATGCTGATGGTACGCTAAGGCGCATTCCTGCTCTGGTTGAATACCAACAAAAGGCCTATTTACCGCTTGCCCTCAGTCTATTTAGATGCTGTGGTGATAGCGATGTAAAAGCGTCGCTGCCCGCAGGACGCATGTTAGACAGCAATCAAGCGGGATTCACCAGAGTGAGTTTTAGTAGAGATTTGTCCGCCTATCGAGTGATTCCTGCAAATCGCGTTTTTCAAGAAACTGCACCAATCGAATGGCTCAGAAATAAGCTTGTGATTGTTGGCTCCTCTTCTTTGGGACATCCTGATCGCGTTGCTACACCCTTGGATTCCTCTACCAATGGCTTTTTGGTACACGCGGAAGTATTGAGTACTTTACTCGACGAACAAGCGGGTATTGCCTATCAAAAGTGGCCCGGAGCTTTGCTGGCGATAGGCTTCTCCTTAGTCGTGGTATTCGTGGGTGTGCTGATGCTGCGTCAATATTCTGCGGTGCTCAGCGCTGCCATGTTAGCCCTCGCCTCACTCTGCTGGTTAGCTGTGGCATACTTTATCTGTCAACACGATATGTGGTTCTCACCAAGTGGCCCTTTACTGTCTAACTTCTTTTTACTGGCGGTCGCGGTTCCATTTGCTTGGCAGTCTTCACAACAAAAAACAAGGCATTTACTTCATACCTTACATCAATATGTCGCCAAATCGGTGGTCACAGAATTATTGCGCAGCGATATCGAAAACCCTTTGTCTCCAAGACGGCTTTACGTGACCACTTTAATCGCCGACATGGCAGCATATACTAGTCACGTAGAACATCTACCTATGGAGCAAGCAGCGACATTAACCCGCGATTTTCTGGAATGCTTAACCGGCCCCGTGCTAGCCCAAGGCGGCACTTTAGATAAATATACTGGCGATGGTTTGGTGGCTTTTTGGGGGGCGCCTTTACCTATAGAAAATCATGCTGATCGTGCCTTGGACGCAGCCATCGCCATGGTCAAAAATATTGAGCGCTTTGCTCAATTACGTGTTGAACAAGGTCTAGAAAAAATAGAGGTGCGCATAGGTATAGAAAGCGGCATCGCTATCGCGGGCGATTTTGGAAGTTCGCATCGCAGCATCTATACCGCCGTGGGCGATAGCGTCAATACTGCTTCTAGGTTGGAAGATGCGGCACGGCATTTTCCATTTCAAATTATTGTAGGGAAAGGCACGGTCGATATAGCGACCGCGCATCGTTTTACCCTCATTGGAGAAAAAATGCTGAGAGGCAAAGAGAAGCCCACTCTGTTGTACACCGTGGAAATACCTGCATGAGCCACGCCCCATCGAAGAAGTCTACCTGGCTCAGCGTGCTGACAATAGGCGTGTTGCTCGCGCTATGGCAACTCTCATTTTGCTCGTCTGTTACCGCACAAACCAAGGCCAGCAATAGCGCAGAGGAAGTGGAAAAAACCTATTCTCAAGCTATTCTTCTTATGAGCGAAAACCAGTTTATCGATGCCAAAAACTTGTTGTTACAGGTCATTCAGCGTCAGCCTCAACATGCTGGTGCTTGGCTAGACCTCGCCATTGTCCAATGTGAACTCGGTAATAAAGCGGAGGCGAATCGGATGTTTGATCAGCTTTCGCAAAAATTCTCCCCTCCACCTGTGATCATGGAAATCATCGCCTTACAGAGGGGCAAGCGCTGTGAAGAACCAGCGCCAGTTTATCAATTTTCTATCGGACTCGAACGCGGCTATGATAGCAATGTCAATCAAGGTACCAGTAACCCTGAATATCGCCTTCACTTTGGCAATGACTATATTGAGGTCGGCACCTTGCCCCAGTTTATGCCCAAATCGGATCATTTCTCTACCTTGAATATGATTGCCAACGCCAACGACACCAGCAGTGGCATTTCCGGCTTTACGCAAATCAATCTGCGGCGTAATGATCACTACGGAAAAACCAATACTTCAAGTCTCGCTATAGGAGCGGAAAAATCATGGCGCTTCGCCGATTGGAATAGTCAATTGGCGGGATTTGCCTCGACCTTACTCTTGGATGATCATCTCTACCAAAAACAATTGGCGCTGCAATGGCAAATTGGACCGAATCGTCGGTTCTTTAACAAGCTCCAATTCGGCGTCACTACCGGCGTCAATTTTCTGAAATACCCTACCCTATTTCGTTACGACTCCACCATCACAGAATTACGTTTAAGAACTTGGTATGAAGCAAGCGACTGGGCTATTTACACTAGTTTTGGTGCGGCCTTAGATGAAGCCAGCGCTGTCAGACAAGGAGGAGATCGTCACGCGATTTTGGGTAGTGTTTCGTTGAGAAAGAAAATTTTTAACGCACTAGAATCGGAACTGTCTTGGAGTCGACAACGCTGGAATAGTCAGCTTCCCTATTCTCCTGGCACCATCGATCTTGTGAGACTACAAGATACCGAGAGTGTGCGCTGGTCTTTGCTCAAACCCATCGATCTACATCAGGTTTTGAAGTTAGAATTGCGCTTTCTGAATAATCGAGAAAATATCTCGTATTTGCATTACAAGAATAAATCCATCAATATTGCCTCGGTTTGGCAATATTGAGTTGTCGCTGTGTTGTCGTATATTGTAGAGAGTAGGTAACGTGCAGTATCATTTTAATAATTTATTTTTGGTCGTCTCATTTGCATTGGTTGCAAGCGCCGTCTGTTTTGGCAGCTTATTGCCAGCACATTGGCTGCCTCCAATCAAAAACGATAAACTGGCCCACTTTGTGGCATTTGGCACACTCACATTTTTGGCGCAGCTTGCTGCAGAAAATAGCCTAGAATTTCTTATTTGGGGATGCTCTTTAGCACTAGCAGGTCTGGTTATCGAATTGGCGCAAAAATTTGTGCCGGGTCGCAATTTTTGCTGGAAAGATGTTGCTGCCAATTTGGCCGGCATGTCGTTTGCTATCATCATTTACGCTATTCTAGGTCTCTAAGTACATGTCATCCCCTACCAACGAACTAGTAGTCATTTCCAAATCCCAGCCAGAGGAGCCTGTGGGCGCGTCGCCAGAACAAATGCAGGTCAAAGTTCCAGTACAAACCAAGCTACAACTAAAGCTCAGTAACATTACCATCAATTTGCGAAATATCCCCTTGCTAAGTGGTCTGAGTGACGCTGACATGGGGAAAGTCAAAGCCGATTTGCGCGTACGCCACTTTCATCGGCGCGATGTGGTGTTACAAAAAGGCGGTATAGGCGACAGTTTATTATTTTTGCTGTCGGGTCAATTGCAGGTAGTGGATGTCACGGAAGATGGTCGCGCGATCGGCTTGCGTATGCTCAATGAAGGCGATTTTTTTGGCGAAATTGCGATCATCAACAACACCACCCGCTCGGCTTCTGTGGTTGCACAAAGCAATGTTTTGGTGGGTTTCTTACCGAGCGCGACAGCCTTACACTTATTCTCGCATTCACCCGCCATGGCGAACATGATGCTCAAACATCTGGCATCAAAAATTCAAAGGGATTCCGAATTTAGAGCGCTACTTTCGATCAATAATTCTTCACGTCGAATATTCGCCTTTATCACGCTCTTTAAAAAAGTCGCGCCGGGTAACTTGGAGGTAGTGGAAAATCTGCCTACCCACCAAGATATCGCCATGATGATCAACACCAGCCGCGAGACCGTCACCCGCGCACTGCTACAACTGGTACAACAAGGTGTGGTAGAAAAAGATTTGCACCGCTTAATTATTCGCGATCCTGTGGCCTTACAAAAACTCACGGATGGGGCTGCGAGCTAACTGGTGAAAGCGCTATTTTATTGGGTGTCCAGTTGGGTGGCATCACTAAAAATAGCAATTTATCGCTCCACTTTTCTGCCCGCCAAACATCCTTCAACAAAAGGATTAAATCACCAAAATGCGCGTCGATAAAACTCGTGGAATTGCAGGCTCTAACTAAGCCATACGACAATTTTTCGTCCGCATGTGCCTCTTGATAAGTCCCAAAAACCCTATCCCAAATCGGTAAGGTATTACAGTAATTAGTGTCGATATAGGCGGCATGATTAGAATGATGAATTCTATGATGAATCGGCATCAAGAATAATTTATCCACTACTTTCCATCCGGTTTTTCCTGTTTTCCAGAGCCGTTCATCAACATGAATCAAGGCTCCCCAGCAAAAATCGATGGCCATACAAAACATCAAAAGGTAGTGATCCAATCCTAGAATAGAGCCTATGCTAATACGGATGAATTGCGCGTACATCCCCTGCAACAAGGTATTAGAATAAATCAGTAATAAGCTCATGTGTTCAGGTGCGTGATGGGGCGCGTGTAAGCACCATAACAAGCGCACTTTATGGCTAGAATAATGAAAAATAAAGTGGCTCAACTCCCATACAACGAAGGCAATCAGATACGCCCACCAATGATGTGGCAAATGAAAAAGAGCGAATGGTGACAGCGTTTTAATACACCAATAACCGATATCAAAAGTCACCCCTAACACCAATAACTGATTGAACCAATAAATAAGAAAAGGAACTTTGACGACCTGATAGATCTGTCTTTTTGTTTGCAACAAAAGAACCAATAGCAGCTCACACAGCAAGACAATGGGCGCAAGCGGCATGAGTAATAGATTGAGTTGTTCTACTAGGCTAAGGCGACCAAAAGCAAGCATCCACGACAATCGTGCCTGTTCACTGGTCTCAATAAAACTAATGATTTCCTTGAAATGGATAAAACTCAGAAAAAAATCGAGTAGTGAAGTAAGCATAGCGTTCTATTCCAATAAAATGTTGTCGCTACTATTGGCAAGCCCATCAATGATGTTGAGCAAACGAGTAGATAGCACTCCCCACTGGCGACTCGCCAACCAACTTTGTGCTTGCGCATTTTTTTCTGTAAGCACACTTGTATCGCTGAGTAGATCAGCCACACCTACAGCAATTTCTTGCGCGGAACAACCGGGCAATTGATGCACCACCCCCTTTACATCCTCAAAGATAGACAATGGTGTGACCGCCACTGGTCGCCCAGCCGCCAAACCCATGCGCACAGCGGCACTAGACGATTCTTGGGTATGTTGATAGGGGTAGACGATCAAATCAACTTGCTGCAATAAGGCCAAA
>JAIELM010000465.1 GCA_019752975.1 Undibacterium sp.
CGTGTCATTTGTTCCGTCACACGATGGCAACCTTGATGCTAGAAAATGGTGCCGACATTCGCTTTATTCAGGCGATGCTGGGACATGCCAATTTAGAGACCACGCAAATTTATACGCAAGTCTCTATCAGAAAACTCAAAGACATTCATACCGCGACACATCCAGGGCGAGTGATCGTGGCGACTCAATCGCACAGTGAAGACGACGACAGTGAGCGCGACGCTTTGCTGGCGATGCTGGACGACGAAGCGCAAGAGGAGGATTAAAAATGGAGCATCTTACGCGGATCAATTTCTATTTGCCGCCCGATGAAGCCGAGGCCTTGGCGCAAGTGGGCTACGCACCGCGT
The DNA here is from genome assembly GCA_019752975.1 of Undibacterium sp. GTDB lineage: Bacteria > Pseudomonadota > Gammaproteobacteria > Burkholderiales > Burkholderiaceae_D > Undibacterium. The sequence continues at coordinate 350 of JAIELM010000465.1, forward strand.
TAAACACACAAAAAGCAAAACGATATCTGAACCCAGCAATTCCATAACTCACCTATTTGTTTGAGGTCACAATTTGTGATCTCAAAACACTCTCCTGTTTGAAGTCGCAAATTGCGACTTCAAACCATTCCATGCTTGCCACATAATTCACCCTGATGCTACACTGCGCCAACTAAAACCCGCATTAGGGGGTCTCGCTCTTTTAGATGAATAGTGCTGTTGATGTGATGTGCGGGAAGCCGCATGGATGCTGGGGGTTAGCTGTTTGTGTACGGTAGGATGCAGTGGACTACCCTGTTGCGGCAAACAAGGGAGGCATCGCAGCGGATAGTAGTGCTAATATTGGTGCAGCCGCTATTGCAGGGCGATTAGCTGTCGCTGCTGGTACTACCGTTCCAGGTGTTGTCGGTGGTAGTGGCGTGTCTATCCCAGCAATTGGAGCAGAATTAACTGCCGCAACTAGCGCGGGACTATTAATAGGGACTTTATCAATATCTGGTAGTGAGCCAAATAAAACTATTTACGTCACATATACGAGGGTAAATCCAATTACTGGTGAAGTTTATTCTGGACGAACACATGGTGAAGGTGATCCACAATCAATTGTAACGCAGAGAGGAATGCAACAAAGTCATTTGAATAAAGAAGGATTTGCGCCTCCTGTTGTTGATCGTTGGTCAAGCGATGGCGGTGCAATTCGTGGGCGAGAACAGCAGCTAATTGATTTTTTTGGAGGGGCGCGAAGTGTTGGGGGTACGTCTAGAAACATGATCAATGGTGTTTCTGATTTTAACCCTAACAGGATTTATTATATACCTGCATCGATTGCCACATTTGGTCCGTTACCTGATAATTCGCCACCTCGATTTAGACTGGGATTCCCTTGAAAACAAACATAAAAAAGAAAAAATTTTTTGAAGCTGGTTATGTCTTTGCTATTCCCTTAAAGTCCGGTGAGTTTACGTTTGGTCTTGTTTGCGAGGGAAAGGATTTTGCGTTTTTCAACTATCGAACGAAAGATTCAAATCCACCTAATAATTTACAAGATATTCCTTTGGCCTTCAGAGTAGATGTCGCTAAAGATGCTCCTTTAGTCGGTGGTTGGGAATATGTCGATTGCGTTGAACTGAAAGGTAATTACGCGCTACCTGCCAAGTATTTGCATAAACCTATAGGTTCTGAACAATATTTCATTTACAGTGCAGGGAATGAGGAACCCGCCACTAAAATAGACTGTCAAAACTTAGAGATTTTATCAACTTGGTTCTCATTTCACATTGAAGATAGGCTCGATGATTTTTTTTCTGGGCGGGAAAATAAATTTGTAATTGCGATTAAAAAACAATTAGGGATTTAACGCCTAGAAAAAATTGTGGGGTCAGCCAGGTAGGGCGGGTGAAACCTACGCTGTGTTTGGTTTTGCGGCGATAAGCCATAGAGCAAACACGCGATGTAAACCGCTTGTCACACACCTTGCAAACCGTGCAGATAATTTGATCAGGCACACGGGGCAAGGAGTGCGCCAAGCTCGCGCTAATCGTTCTCGACGTTCGCGGCTTCGACGAGCATCAGAGCCTAATCAGATGGGAAGAAAGTTCACTCCGATGTCGTTCACAACTGCGCTTCGCCAGTAGTCAGAAAAGATCAACGAAAGAGCCAAGTCAAAGGCACAGCCCTTACGGGGTAAATCGCGGTGAAGCTGCGATTGAACATAACGCGGCAGTATACAAAATCGGCACAGTCGCTTACCGCTACGCTCACGCTTGGTGCGCCGACGCTACGCGCCCTACGGGTTTCGTATACTGGGCGTTATGTCTTGCGCCCCTCCAGTGCTGCCAAGCTAGATGGATGCGCTTTGGTGCGCAAGGGATTTAGTCAGGGTTACAGCATTCACTCCTACGTCGTTCACAGCTGCGCTTTGCCAGTAGTCAGGTAGAACGCAAAATCAGCAGAGCCACGATAAAAAACCATCGTCGCTATGCTTAACATCCCAGTCACTGTGCTCGCATTCTGCCAGCACAAAATCAAAACCAGCTTACAAAAAGTCAGGGTCACGGTGCGCGCTCCTATGTCGCGTGCCGCTGCGCTTCGCCAGTAGTCAGTGCGCTGGTGCGCAAGAAAAAATCAAGATCAAAAACAAAAACAAAAACAGTCTGCAAAAAAGCGACCAAACAGGCCGCGCAAACAAGACGAATATCTCAAGTCAACAAGCCATCAAAATACAAACGAATATGCTTATTGAAGGTAAAAATCTTCCCGCTCTTCCTATATTTATAAAACAAAAAAACCTCACCCAAGCCCTTAGCTGCTAGGGCTTGAAATGAGGTTTTAAGTTTTACGACCGCTGCAGATAGCAGCTAAAGAAAAAATTAAATGGGACGCTGAATGCTTTCTCTTAGCTGCTTAAATTACCGACCAATTGTTTCGTTTGATGTTTGATGATCATTCCCTCAAGGAGCGCTTTAATAATTTTGCGTTCTTCTTCTGGGAATTGGGATACCGCCTCAAATTGCAAACGTAAATCGTCAGATGGTCCACGTTCATGTTCATCAAACAGCAAGAAATCTGTACTGGTATGTAATGTTGTTGCGATCTTGCGTAAAGCGTCTAGCGATGGTTGCGCTTGCCCAGCCTCGTATTTCTTCAAACTATTAACATGAATACCAATAGCATCAGCCATGGATTGCTGAGAGAGACCGCGTTCTTTACGCAACACGATGAGACGAGCTGACAAATTCATGGAGAGCCACCAAGAGAATGAACTGACCATTATGCTACTCCTCAATTATTTTTAAGATTCTTCAAATATACATTAAGATGTACTATAATAATACATATACGAGGTCTTGACAAGATTTGAGGGGGAACTGAGTTATGGCACGTTTCACAGAAACAGAGATAGCGCGGCTAAAAACTGAAGTATCGGTCGAGCGTCTGATCGAGGCGGCGGGTATCGTTTTGCACAAGAGCGGCAAAGATAAAGTCGGTCTGTGTCCGTTTCACGATGATCACAATCCGAGTATGCGCGTCACGCCAACGACCAATCTCTGGCACTGTCCATCCTGTGGTGCGGGTGGTGATGTGATTGCCTGGGTGATGAAGCGGCGCGGTATCAGCTTTCGCCATGCGGTGGAAATGCTGCGGGATGATTCTTCTTTAGCCGCTCATGCTGTTGGTGGTGAAATCGCGCCCATCAAACAGGGGCGGCAAAGAAGTTTGCCAGCGCCTATCGCATTTGATGCTGATGACCGTGCTTTACTTAAGCAAACGGTGGATTACTACCATACGACCCTACAGCAATCGCCGGAAGCTTTAGCGTATCTGCAAAAACGCGGCATTACAGGTGAAGCCGTGGCGCATTTCCAACTTGGTTATGCCAATCGCACACTAGGTTTGCGCTTACCAGAAAAGACCAACAAGCTTGGCGCAGAGATCCGCGCCAAATTAGAAAAAATTGGTATTTATCGAGAATCGGGGCACGAGCATTTTAACGGTAGCGTGGTGGTACCGGTCTTTGATGAAGCGGGGCAAGTGAGCGAAATCTATGGTCGTAAGATACTGAACAATTTACGCAAGGGGACGCCATCACATTTGTATTTACCAGGTCCACACCATGGTATTTTTAACTGGCAAGCGTTACCAGCTTCGACTGAAATTATTCTGTGTGAAGCTTTGATTGATGCGCTTACATTCTGGTGCAACGGTTTTAGAAATGTTACGGCTTCCTATGGTACGGAAGGATTTACTGATGAGCATTTGGCGGCTTTTAAACGCTACGGCATTGAGCGCGTATTGATTGCGTATGACAGAGACGAAGCGGGAAACACCGGTGCGGACAAAGTGGCGCAATTGTTAGCCAAAGAAGGGATAAGCTGCTACCGAATTCAATTCCCCAAAGGCATGGATGCGAATGAATACGCGCTTAAAATGTCGCCGCCTGAAAAGGCCTTGGCGCTATTGATCCGTAAAGCAGAATGGATGGCGGGCGGCGAGGAAAAACGCGCAACAGAAAACAAAAGCTCTGCACCAGAAAATGAAGAAAAGCCAGCAGTACCTACGGCAGTGCAGCCCTTAAATATTCTTCCCTTAGCCGCTATGGTAGACGTTAAACCACCTGCGGCGCCCGATGTTGCCCAAGTCGTCACGACGGACGCCATCCCCACGCCCAGCATTGCCAGTCCGGTACCGCCAGCGCCGAGTGTTGATATTCCTGTTGAGCAAAGCGATAGCGAATTAATTTTAAACTTTGGCACACGCCGTTATCGCATCAGGGGTTGGAAAAAGCCGCTCAATCCCGAAGCCTTAAAAGTCAATCTGCTGGTGTCCAAAGACGAGCGTTTCCACGTCGATAGTTTCGACTTATACCAAGCCAAAGCCAGAGCAGGATTCATCAAACAGGCAGGCATAGAATTAGGAGAAGCGGAAGACGTGCTCAAGCATGATTTAGGCCGTGTGTTATTGAAGTTGGAAGAATTGCAAGCGGAACATTTAAACGCCGCCGTAACCAAAAAAGACGACACGCCAACGCTCACCGATGCAGAACAAAAGGAAGCGCTGGAATTACTCACCGCGCCCGATTTATTAAGCCGTATTCTGGCGGACTTTGACACCTGCGGCATGGTCGGTGAAGAGACGAATAAACTCGTTGCGTATCTGGCGGCGGTCTCACGCCAACTCGATAAACCGTTAGCGATCTTGATTCAGTCATCGAGCGCGGCGGGTAAGAGTTCGCTCATGGATGCAGCCTTAGCCTTTATGCCCGACGAAGCCCAAGTGCGTTATTCGGCCATGACGGGACAATCTTTGTTCTACATGGGGGAAACTAGTTTGAAGCATAAGATTTTAGCGATCGCTGAAGAAGAAGGCGCAGCGCAAGCCAGCTACGCTTTAAAGCTCTTGCAAAGTGATGGACAAGTGAGTATGGCCAGTACGGGCAAAGACGCGACTACGGGCTTACTCACCACACACGAATACAAAGTCGAAGGCCCTGTGATGCTTTTTTTAACAACCACGGCAATCGACATCGACGAAGAGTTATTAAATCGGTGCGTGGTGTTGACGGTGAATGAGAGTCGTGAGCAAACCAAAGCCATTCACATCTTGCAGCGCCAGCGGCAAACATTGGCGGGGCTACTGCAAGACGAATCGCGCGACGCGATTTTAACTTTGCACCGTAATGCACAGCGACTCTTGCAACCGCTCAAGGTGGTCAATCCGTATGCGGATAAATTGACCTTCTTGGATGATAAAACCCGCACACGGCGCGACCACATGAAATACCTGAGTCTCATTCGCGCCATCACCTTTTTACATCAATACCAGCGTGAGATAAAAACCGTGCAGCATCGTGGTAAAGCGGTGCGCTATATCGAGGTGACTCCAGGCGACATTGCGACCGCTAACAGCCTAGCGCACGAGGTGCTGGGGCGCACCTTAGATGAACTGCCGCCACAGACTAGAAAGCTGCTGACTACCTTGCATGCGTGGGTAAAAAGTGAGAGCGAACAGCAAGGCATGCAGCAAAGCGATTTCAGGTTTAGCCGTCGTCAAGTACGCGACTTAACCGGCTGGGGTAACACGCAATTAGGCATCCACCTGGCGCGACTAGTCGAGATGGAATATATCTTCGAGCATGGGGCAAGGCGCACAGGTTCGAGTAGTTACGAGCTTGCCTATCACGGCGAAGGCGATCATGGACAATCGTTCTTAATGGGCTTACTCAATTGCGACACACTGGATGCAAGCACACCAAATTCTCCACCTATGACAACAGGTGTACGGGGTAATGAGGCAGGTGTACGGGGTAATGAGGATACGTGTACGGGGTCGAAACGCCCCCTAAACGCCCCTGAAACGGGGGTAAAACGGGGTAGTGAAATCGCCTTGAACGTCAATGCCGACGGGACTTTGCCAGATATCGAAGTGCAAAATGTGCAAAACGCACATATAGGGGGTCTCAAAAAACAGCCGTCATACCGTAGTTTGCCCGTCGTAGATTCAGCGTCCAGCATAGTGTAAGGAAATCACCATGCCCAAGAAAGGACAAACCAGCACCAAGCCTGTCATTGGCGACGTAAGAGACAGCAACAGCCTGTACCATCACCTACAACGCTTTAATGCCTGGCAGGCAGAAAAGAATTATTCCAGCGCCACCATCGAGGCGCGTGATTTGTATTTGCGTTACTTCATCCTCTGGTGCGATGAACGTGGACTCACGCGGCCGCAAGACATCACCAAACCAATGATAGAGCGTTACCAGCGCCATCTCTTCTTACACCGCAAAGACAACGGGCAGCCGCTCAGCACAAGAAGCCAACACACCCGCATCACCCCACTACGCGCCTACTTCAAATGGTTAGCCAGAAAAAACCACATCCTCTACAACCCCGCCAGCGAACTCGAATTGCCGCGTTTAGAGCGGCGCTTACCCAAACATGTGCTCAGTATCAAAGAAGCCGAAGCCGTGCTGGCTATGCCTGATTTAACGCTATCTACCGGCATACGTGACCGCGCCATACTAGAGACCTTGTACAGCACGGGTATGAGAAGAATGGAATTGATAGGACTGCACCTGCACGACATCGATACCGAGCGCGGTACGGTCATGATTAGGCAAGGCAAGGGCAAGAAAGACCGCATGATTCCTATCGGTGAGCGCGCCTTGGAATGGGTCGCCAAATACCGTGACGATGTGCGACTGGAGCTTGTTACAGGTGAAGATGACGGTAGCTTATTTCTCACTAATCTAGGCGAAGCGTTTACGCCCAACCGCTTAACGCAACTGGTGCGCGATCACGTCAACGCCGCCAAGACTGGCAAGACTGGTTCCTGTCATTTGTTCCGCCACACCATGGCAACGTT
>JAIELM010000234.1 GCA_019752975.1 Undibacterium sp.
ATTATTACTGGTCAAGAGCCGCCACGGTTATTTACGTCTATGTGAATTACTCTCGCGTGCATGGATAGAAAATCAGTATAAAGGGCGTGCGGAGCTGCGTTTTGAGTGGCTGCAAGCGATATTTCAGCAGGATACCGAACAAGGTTTGATTGCCTTATCTGGTGCGCATTTTGGTGATATTGGTATTGCGATAGAAAACGGCAACCCCGAACTCGCTGAGCACTGCGCAGCGCGCTGGGCAAGTATTTTCCCCCAGCATTTCTATATCGAAATCCAAAGGGCGGGGCAGCCGAATATGGAAAGGCAAGTGCAACAATCGGTCAAATTAGCACACAAATTAGCCCTACCGGTCGTGGCGACGCATCCCATACAATTTGTCAATTCCGACGATTTCACGGCGCACGAAGCGCGTACCTGTATTGCCGAAGGCGAGATGCTGGCCAATGGCAACCGTGCGCGTCGCTTCAATGCACTACAAAACTTTAACTCGCGTGCCGAGATGGCAGCGCTATTTGCCGACTTGCCCGGTGCATTGGCAAATTCAGTAGAAATCGCCAAGCGTTGCAATTTAAAATTAGAATTAGGAAAACCTAAGCTACCTGATTTTCCTACCCCAGATGGCATGGGGATTAATGAGTTTTTGGTGCATGAAGCGCAACGTGGTTTAGTTTATCGTTTAGAAAACCTGTTCCCCAAACCCGAGCAACGCGAACTACATCGTGCTCGCTACGAAGAACGACTGAAGTTTGAAACCGATACCATTATTAAAATGGGTTTCCCCGGTTATTTCTTGATCGTGGCAGATTTTATCCAATGGGCAAAAAATAATGGCGTACCAGTCGGCCCCGGTCGCGGTTCTGGTGCGGGTTCTTTGGTGGCCTATTCACTCTTAATTACCGATCTCGACCCACTGCAATACAATTTACTGTTCGAGCGTTTCCTAAATCCTGAGCGGGTTTCCATGCCCGACTTTGATATCGATTTTTGCCAAGAAGGACGAGATCGCGTCATTCAATACGTTAAAGACCGTTATGGTAAAGAAGCGGTATCGCAGATTGCTACTTTTGGAACCATGGCGGCAAAAGGCGCGATCCGAGATGTCGGGCGGGTCTTGGATTTTGGCTATATGTTTTGTGATGGTGTGTCTAAGTTAATCCCATTTAAACCAGGTAAGCAAGTCACCATTGCGGAAGCAATTATTGAAGAGCCGCTGCTAGCTGAACGCCAAGAGAACGAGGAAGAGGTCAAAACCCTACTCGATCTCGCACAACAAGTCGAAGGCATCACCCGTAACATCGGTATGCATGCCGGTGGCGTCTTAATCGCGCCAGGTAAGCTGACAGATTTTTGTCCGCTGTACACCCAGGGCGGCGATTCGGGTGTGGTCTCGCAATACGACAAAGACGATGTAGAAGCAGTTGGTCTGGTCAAGTTCGATTTTTTGGGCTTGACCACATTGACGATTTTAGATCGTGCTGTGCGTTACATGAAAATGCTAGATCCCGCCTTGGCCGATTTTGATTTAGCTAAGTTACCTTTGGACGACAGAGCCTCCTATCAATTGCTCACCAAAGCCAATACCGTCGCCGTGTTTCAGCTGGAAAGTCGCGGCATGCAAGGCATGTTAAAAGACGCGCGTCCAGATCGATTCGAAGACATTATTGCGCTGGTGGCCTTATATCGCCCCGGCCCTATGGATTTGATCCCCGATTTTTGTAAGCGTAAGCATGGCGAAAAATTTGATTACCCTGATCCACGTACCGAGGGAATTTTGTCCGAAACTTACGGCATTATGGTGTATCAAGAGCAGGTCATGCAGATGGCGCAGGTAGTCGGTGGTTATTCACTAGGCGGCGCGGATTTACTACGCCGTGCGATGGGTAAGAAGAAGGCCGAAGAGATGGCAGAGCACCGTCAAATCTTCCGCGATGGGGCAGCCAAAGATGGTCTATCGCAACAAAAGGCCGATGAGATTTTTGACTTGATGGAAAAATTTGCTGGCTACGGTTTTAATAAATCCCATGCCGCCGCTTACGCCCTCCTGTCCTATCATACTGCTTATCTCAAAGCACATCATCCAGCGGCTTTCATGGCAGCGAATATGTCACTGGCAATGGATGACACTGACAAGGTTAAAATCTTGGTGGAAGACGCTCTAGATATCTGCAAATTAAAGATGCTCGCGCCGGATATCAATCAATCTGATTACCGCTTTATGCCGGTTGGAGAGGTGGGTAAAAAAGCCACGCAAATTCGCTATGGCCTCGGTGCGGTCAAAGGCTCAGGTCAAAACGCGATTGAAAACATTGTCGCAGCGCGTAAAGAGGGTGGCGCTTTCACGGATATTTTCGACTTTTGTAAACGCATCGATAAGCGCCAAGTCAATCGCCGCACGATAGAATCTTTAATCCGTGCCGGCGCGATGGACTGCCTCAAGCAAGACCGAGCGGTCTTGCTGGCGACCGTGGATTTTGCCATGGAAGTCGCCGAACAACACGAGGCGTCGATCCATCAAGTAAGTTTGTTCGGTGACGACGAAGACATGATCCCACCACCGGCCTACGTTAAAGCCGAACATTGGTCAGATCGACAGCGCTTGTTGGAAGAAAAACTCGCCTTGGGTTTCTATTTATCCGGCCATTTATTTGACGCCTACGCGCCAGAAGTAAGGCAATTCATCAAAACCACTTTGCTTAAGTTAGAACCTTCACGCGATCTACGTCTGATCGGTGGCGTGATCGCCGGCGTACGCACACAGATGACACAACGTGGACGCATCCTCATCGTCACTCTAGATGATGGCACCGCCACGGTTGATGTCACGGTATATAGCGAAGTGGCGGATGAATTTAAAAGCCTTTTTAAAGAAGATGAATTCCTCGCGGTCATGGGCAAGGTCTCAGAAGATCGCTTCTCCGGTGGTCTACGCATTACTGCGGAAAAAGTGATGGACATAGGCCGTGCACGAGTGCAGTTTTCGCAAGGCTTGCGAATTAATCTCGACGCTACCGGCATGGACGTAAAAAAACTCGCCGAAATCTTAAAACCTCATCTCAATCAGGAAGGTTGCCCAGTCTTAGTGCGTTACACCAATCAAAATGCCAGCGCAGAACTGTATTTGTCCGATGCTTGGCGCGTCAATCCCGATGACCAATTACGCAAAAAATTAGCCGATTGCTTGAACGCTACTAATGTAAAAATTGAATACACATGAAATTTAAATCAATTCCCATTAGCTTAGCACTAGTATTATTTCCTCTACTCTCACTGGCAGTTCGCGGTAGCGCGAATATTTTATTCTATGTTTTATTACTGTCTGGCGTGGGGTTTTTATTTACCCAAAAAAATCAGCTAACAGAACAGTTTAAAAAATTTTTACCCTTGAATATTGCGATGGCGGGTTTATTCTTCGCCGTCCTTGTACATGAAGTGTTTTCAGGGAATTTTGATGCAAGAAGCTTTGATGCACCACTACGCTTGGCGTGGTTCCCGATTTTACTTTTTGCCTTAACTCGACTGACGACCTCACAACTTAAAGTCGTACAATGGGGCTGGATAGTTGGTGCGCTAATGGCAGCGCTTCACATGTTCATGATTACCCGTGGCGGCACGACCCGTGAGACTCAAAGTTTTTTTATTCCCTTAAATGCTTTTGCTGAAATGGGTCTTTTATTGGGCTTATTTTCTGCTTGCACACTCGCCTGGACAAACGGAAAAAAAGTGGTCGTAGGTTTAATCATTCTCGCTACAACATCGGTTTTATACACTACCTATCTGTCCCAAGCACGAGGCGCTTGGCTACTACTTCCAGTATTAGCCGCACTCGCTTTTTTTGCGACGCGAAAACTACCAATTAAAACTAAAATCGGTCTCGCAGCAGCACTGCTCTTAGCTTGTTGCCTAGTGTTTTATTTCGGCGATCTAGCAAAAAAACGCGTCAAAGAATCACTCAACGAAGTGTCTTTATACCTCGACCAGGTTGATAAAGACACTCATCTAGGTGTACGCTTTCAACTCTGGGAAGGTTCGTGGCAGCTCTTTACCGAGCATCCACTTATCGGTATCGGTAAGGGGCAAAAAGATTTTCCCGCGGCCATGAATTCGCTGCGGGAACGACACATTATTTCGCCATTAGCTGCCCGCTATACCCATTCACACAATGAAATTTTATACCATGCGGTGACACTAGGTATAATCGGCATACTCGCCCTACTAGCACTGTATTTCGTCCCGATTATTTATTTTTTTCGCGAAATACATCACCCTGATAAAGTCATCGCTAGTACAGCAGGTATGGGCTTCATGTTAAGCGCTGGCTTTTTTGTTTTTGGTTTAGTCGATGTAATGCTTATATGGGGCGTGTGCAATACGTTTTACGTCGTCTGCTTGGCGACATTAATGGCCATTATTATTAAGCGTAAAGAGGAATTGAAGTAAATTAAAATGATAAAAATACCTCCTCATATTCGACGCTTACTTGCCATTCATATGCCGTATAAAAACCGGCTAATGTTAGCTTTTTTTGGCATGATGATCACCGCCGCGACCACTGCCGTACTTCCGCACTTACTCAAATTTATTACCAATCGCGGCTTCACTGGTCAGCAAACTTTTTCATATTGGATGGTGCCTTTAGTTCTCATCGGGTTGTTTGCCATTCGTGGTGCGTCGACTTTTCTTTCTAGCTATATGATGACTTGGGTTTCCGCTCGGGTTCTCAACGAGCTACGGGCACAAATGTTCACGCGCCTACTAGATGTCCCTTTTGATTACTATCACAAAAATACCTTGGGGCGCACCATCAATTCCATCATGTTCGAAGTCCAGCAGATCATAGAAATGGTGACGAAAGTTCTTACTTCTATGGTGCTATCGAGCTTAACGATCATTTGGCTTTTGGGGACACTATTTAACATAAACTGGAAACTCACTATCGTCACACTGGTGTTATTACCGGTCAATGCAGCAATCGTACGTGCCACTGGTGCTCGTTTAAAAAAACTCAATCAACAATCCTTACAAGTAAATGGCGAACTTACGCAGGTGATAGAAGAAACCATGCGCGCTCAACAAGTGATTAAAATTTTTGGTGGTCAACACTACGAAAAAACACGATTTAACACGCGTTCTGAAAATTTGCGCCGCACCACCATGAAGATCACCAGCACCTTCGCAGCTACCGTCCCCATCACCCATTTAATGACCGCTTTCGCCTTGTCCGTAGTAGTAGTAGTCGCATTAAATTTGGCTAATCACGGTCAACTCAATGCTGGTCAATTTTATGCTTTCGCCACGGCGATGTTACTGCTACTACAGCCACTAAAACAACTGGCAGAAGTCAACGGTCCACTACAACGCGGCATCGCTGCAGCTGAGGCAGTGTTCCATTTAATCGATACCCAAAGTGAACGCAGTGACGGGAAAATACTAACCACCCGCGCTCAGGGAACGGTCAATTTCATAAACGTGGATTTTACTTATCCAGAACAAGAACAAACTGCCTCACTGCCAGCATTAAGTGACATTAATCTGCACATAAAAGCTGGCGAAACCATCGCCTTTGTCGGTATGTCGGGCGGTGGAAAATCGACTTTAGTGAGCCTATTGCCGGAATTTTATCGCACAACTAAAGGCGAAATTCGTCTCGATGGTCAGGCAATTAGCAGCATTTCCCTCACTAGCCTACGCGCACAAATTGCGATGGTGAGTCAAAACGTCGTGCTCTTCGACGACACCCTAGCGGCCAATATCGCCTACGGCGCAGAAAACCCCGACCCAGAAAAAATTCTTCTAGCCGCAAAAGCAGCGTATTTAGATGAAGTGATCCACAACTTACCCGAAGGCATACACACGAAAGTGGGCAACAACGGTTCGCGTCTCTCGGGCGGGCAAAGACAGCGCCTAGCTATTGCTAGAGCAATTTATAAAGATGCACCGCTGTTGATTTTAGATGAAGCCACCTCCGCTCTAGACACCGAGTCGGAACGCTACGTACAGGCAGCACTAGACGAACTCATGCGCGGTCGCACTACCCTCGTAATAGCCCACAGACTCTCCACCATAGAACGCGCCAGCCGCATCGTAGTGCTCTCTAGCGGACGCATCGTTGAAGTAGGAACACATCAACAATTATTAGAAAAAGACGGCGCGTACGCGAATTTATATCGCTTGCAATTTTCCAAGGAAACTTAATAGGACTTACGCAAAACAGACGCTGGCGTTGTTGCGTTCGCCTTGTCGTACAAATGTACTGCCTGCGGCTCGGCGTCTAGCCAGCGCAATTTTGCATAAGTCCTACTTAAAACTGCTCGATACAAAAACACATAAAAAATAAGTAAAATTACAATCTATGACCAAGCAATTAATCCCCCAAGAACTTCTACAAAAATCGAATAAGATTTTATTTATCACTCATCTTGCCTTGGGTGACTACACTTATTTACAGAATTTTTTTCAAGCCTTTGCACAAAAATTTCCGCATTTAAAAATACATATTTGGGTCGATGAAGTACGCCGTACACCTAAGGAGGCTGCTTGGGTATATCTAAAGAAATATGCACTCTACGATTGGTTGGCCGAGTGTTCCTTCATAGCTAAAATTTATCAAGAAACATATAGTCCTGATCTGTACCAACAATCCATCCTAGAGGGCCAGCAAGAAACTTATCCGCTGGTAGTTTCGCTCTGCACTTTACGTCCCGCCATGTACGCCTCGCTTGCCCGTCAAATCGCACCACATGGCTTTGTCGCAGGCATGAAAAAGAAAACAAATTTTTTCACCCTTCATCATCATCTCGCCTACCGTAAATTAGACGCCCAAATGAACCCCGACGCTTTAGCCGGAAGCTGCCAACACATTAGCGCTACCTATGCGCATTGGTTTGAAAATTTCTTTGGATTGCTTGTAGAAGAAGCGCAGCGTTTTCCATTTTTAACCATCCCAGAACAATGGACAAACTACGCACAAAAGCAATTAGCGCAGTGGCAGTTCGACTCACCTTCGCTAGTCTTCATCAACCCCTTTGCCAAAAACTCTAAACGCTGCTGGTCACTTTCTTGCGTAGTCGATTTAATCTCTGCCATGCGAGAAGATTCGACATGGCGCGAGACCTGTTTTATCGTCAATGTGGTACCGGAAGAAATGACAAAGACCCGTGATTTTTTTCAAAAGCA
>JAIELM010000354.1 GCA_019752975.1 Undibacterium sp.
CTTGACCATCACTCCGCTATCTCCGTCATTAATCAAGCGGCAAAATTTTCTTTTGTTTCACTTCAACAAACCACATTTATCAACATCACAAAAAAACAACTCCCACCTTTTACAGTTCTCAGTTCTCTGTTTTACTCGCAGCGGTTGAAACAATTATTGACCAAAAATACAGCGACGCCGAAGAAAAATACTCGATATTTGTGCCAAATAAAAGCATCTTAGCGTCAAATCATTCACCCTTGGAGGAAATCATGAAAAAGAAACTTATCTCAAATCTGGCCTTAGGCCTCATTCTAGGCGGCTTGCTCAATCTCAGTGCACAGGCCGCCGAAAAAAAACTATGGATCAGTCTTGGTGATGCCGCGTATAAAGAATTAAAACAAATCGCCCCCGACCTCTTGCTTGCCGAAAGTCGCACTTTTGACTCTGGCACAGTAGGATTTGCGTCAAAAGAAAAAGTTCATTTAGTTCAAGTCAATGAATCAGCAATCCACGGCCTATCCGGCGCAATTCATAACAAACTCAATCGTTGTGGAGGCTTTGTTGAACATGCCGACGAAGGACAAGGCAGACTGGCTTTAGCCAACGCTTCTATGGGTTTCGCGCCAACAGTCGCTAGTCTAGCGCCATCTTACACTATCGACAATCAAGCCACCGTTACCCCCTTACTAGCGCAAATGCAAGCGACCAACATTGGTCAAACCATTATTGATCTCTCCGCCATCGTCAATCGCTACTACACCACCGCTGGCGGTACCACGGGATCCAACCTCATTAAGAGCAAATGGCAAGCACTCGCCAATGGACACGCCAACGTAACAGTCGAACAGTTCACTCACGCTGGTTGGCCACAAAAATCCGTCATACTCACCATTAAAGGCAGTGACAACGCTTCAGAAATCGTGGTGTTGGGTGGACATCAAGATTCCATCAACATAGGAGACCGGTCAGAGACCGCCAGGGCACCTGGTGCCGATGATGATGCGTCTGGAATTGCCAGCTTAACTGAAGTGATCCGGGTACTCACGACTAGCAATTACCAACCACGTCGCACCCTTAAGTTTATGGCTTATGCTGCTGAAGAAGTCGGGCTCAAAGGCTCGGCTGAAATCGCCAAAAAATTCAAAGCCGATGGTGCTAACGTAGTCGGCGTCATGCAACTAGACATGACCAACTACAAAGGTTCAAGTCAAGACATCTATCTCTATACCGACTACACCAATAGTGCGCAAAACACTTTTAGCGCCAACCTTATCAATACCTATCAACCTGGTGTCACCATAGGCTACGATCAATGTGGCTACGCGTGTTCTGACCATGCCTCATGGAATGCGCAAGGCTACGCTACTTCCATGCCGTTTGAAGCAACGATGACGCAAGACAATAAGCAAATTCATACTGCTGGAGATACCTATGCCTATACCGGCAGTACCGCTACCCAATCCTTAAAATTTGCCCGCTTGGCGGCCTCGTTTGCGGTGGAACTAGGTAGCGATGGCCCGGGTCTACCGCCAGCGACTACTGTATTAACCAGCGGTGTTAGTCTGAGCGTGCCAGCACTAGCAACCAATGCCAGCAAGGTCTATTCGATTGCTGTCCCCGCCGGCAAAACTAAGCTTACTTTTAAATTGTCGGGTGGTAGCGGCGACGGCGATATCTATTCCAAATTTGCCACTATCCCCACTACCGCTAGCTATGAGATGAAGTCGGATGGTTCTACCAACGCCGAGACCATCACCATCACCTCACCCAAAGCAGGAACTTACTATCTATTACTCAATTCCTACAGTTCAGTAAGTGGTGCCACTATCGTGGCAACGGTACAGTAAGATTGACTTAACACCTTAAGCTGGGCGCGCTGATGCGCCCAGTCGACAATCGCTTATACTAGCGGCTTAATTATTTTCATTGAGCCACTAGTGTCCCACACCGCGTTTCTACTCGTCATCACTGCAGGTCTCATTCACGCCTTATGGAATATCGCGGCAAAAAAAGCGGGCGGTGATGTGCGTTTTGCGGGTTTTACGGCGCTCATTATGGCTGTAGTGTGGGCACCGGTCGGTATCTATTATGGCTGGGACATTGTACCCACTTGGGGCTGGATAGAATGGGGTTTCATCGCTGCCAGCGGCATCATCCATATCAGCTACTTTATTTGTCTATTACGCGGTTATCGGAAAGCCGATCTCACCGTGGTCTACCCTTTGGCGCGCGGCACTGGCCCCTTACTCTCTTCGGCAACTGCCATCCTGTTTTTAGGTGAACGCCTTTCTCTCATTGGCGGTTTTGGCATATGCGCAGTAGTAGGCGGGGTTTTCATGATCGCAGGAGGACCCAAACTGCTACGGTCGCTTAAGCAAGTCGAACAGCCAAGTAGCCAGCAAGTTCGTATTCGTAAGGGGATTTTTTATGGTGTACTGACCGGCGTCTTCATCGCAGGCTACACGATCTTGGATGGTTACGCTGTTAAGGTACTATTCATTTCCCCAATTCTGATCGACTATTTTGGCAACTTCGCACGTATCGTGCTCTTGATGCCTGCACTATTACGCGACCGGCAAGCAAGTCGCCTCTCTTGGAACAAAGAATGGAAATACGCCTTGATCGTCGGTGCGATTAGCCCGATCTCCTACGTCTTGGTGCTGTACGCCATGCAAAGCGCACCACTTAGCCACGTTGCACCAGCACGTGAAGTGTCGATGCTATTTGCCGCACTAATTGGTGGCCATTTACTGGCTGAAGGTGATAGAGTACAACGCCTGTTTGGGGCACTCCTCATCGCCGCCGGCGTGATCGCCTTGGGGAACTTTTAAGCTTAATTTCGATCAAGTATATTGCTGCATCGTAGAATCTACACCCTACCGCCATAAAAACTATAGGAGGCTAACATGCCCAAAACCCGACACCTCGTACCGACGGTGCTCATTAGCGCACTCACCTTCATCTGTGTCAACAGTAATGCGCACGACCAAAAACTCAGTACCGCCGATTACGATAAAGCGGTGGCAAGTCTAGCTCCCAAGCTGAACCCCTTAGTTGTAGGTGGAACGGCAAGCGCCACATGGTTACCGACCGGTCGCTTTGTCTATCGCAGCACACGCTTAGAAGGGACACAATTTCTCATCGCTGACCCTAAACAAAAAAGTCTTACGCCGTATTTCGATCACAGCTTGCTCGCACTTGCCGTCAACAGTGTCAATGGAAGCAATGGCAGCAAAGGCAGCAACTACAAAGCCAGTTCACTCCCTTTGCAAAACGCCAGTCTCACCCCCGACGCAAAGAAAATCAAGCTCAATCTTGACGGTAAAATACTGACTTGCGAGCTCGCCAGCTATCAATGTAGCGCGACTGAAATGAGCAACGATACCGGTAATGTGAGAGCTAGGGCCAACAATAACGCCGTGACTTCCCCGGATGGTCAACGCGCCGCGTTCATCAAAGACCACAATCTGTGGATAAGAGATATTGCCACCAAGGCCGAAACCCAATTGACCACCGATGGCGTCAAAGATTTTGGCTACGCCACTGATAATGCTGGTTGGGTAAAGAGCGACAGAGCGATACTACTTTGGTCACCGGACTCCAAGAAAATCGCTACCCAAAAACAAGATGAACGTCAGGTCGGCGAGATGTACATGGTGGAGACGAAGGTCGGCCACCCTGTGCTGCACGCTTGGAAATATCCACTTCCCGGCGATGAACATATACAAATGCTAGAACGGGTGGTGATCGATGTCGATAGCAAGACTGTAGTGCGATTAAAAATGGACCTAGACCCGCATAGAGCTACCATCGGCGACAACATTACTATGGCAGATTACAACTGGAGCCCAGATTCCAAACAGCTCGCCCTAGTCTCTACGCCACGCGATCATAAAGCAGCCATTTTACGAGTGGCTGACACGAATACAGGTGAAGTACGCACGGTATTTGAAGAAAGGGTGAAAACCCAGTTTGAATCACGCACTGGTTGGCGCGTACTCTGGAATAGCAATGAAGTGATCTGGTATTCGCAACGTGACGACATCGGTCAACTGTATCTCTATGATCTCAACAGCGGCAAACTGAAAAACCAAATCACCAACACTAGCGGTCCCGTCACCAACATTACTCGCATCGACGAAAAAAATCGCACGCTGTCCTACGTCGCCATGGGTAGCGAGTCAGGACAAGATCCTTATTATCGCCACTTCTATCGTGTGAATTTAAATGGTAAAAATACCCAATCTTTAAGCCCCAAATTAGGTGATCACGATATCCAGCTCGCGCCAGACGGACAGCACTTTATCGATACCTATTCCAAGTTTGATGCGCCGCCAGTAGCTGACTTATTAGATCAAGATGGCAAGCTGGTGATGCCGTTGGAAAAGGCCGATATTAGTCAATTATCAGCCACCGGTTGGCAGCCACCGATGAGTTTTTCCGTTAAAGCAGCTGATGGAAAAACGGATATCTACGGCTATTTATTCCGACCTAAGAATTTTGATCCGAATAAAAAATACCCCATCATTAATAACGCCTATCCAGGACCACAATCTGGCAGTGTAGGGAGTCGTAGCTTTGCCGCAACCTATGGTGACAAACAAGCTTTAGCTGAGCTCGGTTTTATTGTGGTGGCAATTGATGGACGTGGCACACCGGGACGTTCCAAATCTTTTCACGATGCTTATTATGGAGCGATGGGACGTGACAATACTTTGCCGGATCAGGTTGCTGGCATGCAAGCTTTGGCTAAAAAATATTCTTGGATAGATATTGATAAAGCGGCGATGTGGGGACACTCTGGTGGCGGATTCATTACCGTTGATGCGATGTTCCGTTACCCAGATTTTTTTAAAGTGGGCATCGCCGAATCTGGCAATCATGACCAACGTAATTATGAAGATGACTGGGGCGAACGTTATCAAGGTCTCCTAGTTAAAAATGATGTAAAAGGCGAAAATGGCGCACCAGATAATTACGAAGCAGAAGCCAACTGGCCTTTAGCAAAAAATCTGAAAGGAAAATTATTGTTGGCACACGGCACACTAGACAATAACGTGCCACCTGAGAATACTTACTTAGTGGCAGATGCCTTAATCAAAGCCAATAAGGAATTCGACATGCTGATGATTCCCAATGCAGCTCACGGCTTCGGTGCGGCAAGCAATTACATGATGCGTAGACGTTGGGATTATTTTGTCCGTTGGTTGCTTGAGGCTGAACCACCTAAAAACTATGAGGTCAAGACCAATCGACCTTAAATGCTAAAACAGGGCTAAGCGCGTGTTAGCCCAAGTTCACTATCACATTTGATATTCTACGCACCCATAGAAATGAACATTTTCCGAATGAGAGCCTATCGTAACGATGGTCTCTCAATTTCCGACATGGATTTTCGAGCTGAGCTTAAACCCAAAATTTCCATTAGCACCGACTCCCCACATCCATATTAAATTCCGCCACCATCGCATCAATAAACACCCGTGTTCTTGCTGGCATTAAGCGTCGTCCAGGAAACACAATCCAAGCATTATATTCAGGTGTATGCCAATCTGGCAGAACACGCACTAAGCTACCGTCATGTAGATGGCATTGCGCAAAATATTCGGAAATGAGGGTGATGCCTAAACCTTCTAAAGCTAAGCGACGTAGTATTTCGGGTGAGTTCGCGGTGACGATACCGGGCGGTATACCTTCCCATTGTTGGCCCTGATTTTTTAGGAGCCAGGGCACTGGTTCACCATTTCTGGCTAACAGTCTTAGGGTTTGGTGTTCCATTAATTGTTCTGGCTCATGTGGCGTACCGTGTTGCTCCAGATAACTTGGTGCTGCATATAATGCGGAAGTCACGATGGCGATTTGGCGCGCGACTATTGTGGCATCATCACCAAGACTCCCCATGCGAATAGCCAGGTCAAAGTTCTCTCCAACTAAATCCACTCGACGTGGAGACAGATCAATCTCTAAAGTAATTGCAGGATATTTCTTCACGAACCTGCTCAGCAAGGCACTCATGGTGTTGTTAGCAAAATCAGCTGGCATCGAGATGCGCAAGCGCCCGCTTGGTTGAACTTGCCGTTGCTGGGTCAATGCCAGCGTTGCTTCGACTTCGGATGTCACTTGCTGTGCATGCGTCAATACACTGGTACCAAAATCGGTCACGACCAATTTTCTCGTGGTACGCAAAAGTAAACGTTCGCCGAGCTGAACTTCTAGTGCGCTCATACGGCGCGATAGTGTGGATTTTGGCATGCTCAGTTTATCCGCAGCACGGCTAAAACTGCCTTCTGCTACCACCTTAGCAAACAGCAAAAGATCATTCGGATCGAGGTTCATGGCCTTATCTCACAGGGATTATTGGTTCAAAAATGGAACAGTGATATCCATTTTACGCTCTTCCGCATTGAATATGGAACGTATAAAGTGACTTCATCTTCACCGCTCGTCAATCAACCCAAGGACAACATCATGAATATCTTACAAATCAATTCCAGCGCCCGTGTTGCTGGTTCTCATTCCACCAAGTTAGCGAACCAATTAAGTCAACGCCTAGTTGAACAGCATACCAACACCAGTTTAGTGGTACGTGATCTCGCCAGCACACCACAACCGGCTTTAGATGAAACGGCGCTACAAGCGCTATTCACACCGGCAGAACAACGCACGGCGGAGCAAGCGGCACGGGTAGCATTAGATGACATATTGATCGCCGAAGTACAAGCGGCTGACCTCATCGTCATTGGTGCGCCGATGTACAACTTCGGCATTTCTTCTCAATTAAAAAATTGGATTGATGCCATTTCGCGTGCCCAAGTCACTTTTCGCTACACCGCGAATGGTCCGGAAGGCTTATTAACTGGCAAAAAGGTGTATGTAGTATTGACCCGGGGCGGCCTATATCGCAACACCCCAAACGACACACAAATGCCCTACCTCAAGACCTTCCTCGGCTTCTTGGGAATGAGCGAGGTAGAATTCATTTATGCTGAGGGTTTAGCAATGGGGCCAGAGAGCGAGCAACAGGCCTTGAGTTCGGCACAAGAACAAATAGAAGAAGTGGTCGCATAAGTGGTCGCATAAGTGATCGCATCATTTTTACGGAAATAACTCGGTGATTATAAAACGAAGAAATTTATTGTTGACTATTCAGCCGCTATGCTAACTCATCAAAAAACGAAAACCCCTCA
>JAIELM010000254.1 GCA_019752975.1 Undibacterium sp.
TGAGGCATGGGGAATACAACGACGATTACCTAAAAATTTAAGAGCAAAACCATTAGGTGATGTGTATCAAATTATTCGTGGTCTTGAACGACGCCTCGTATTTAAATTGTTTTCGCATCAAAACCAGACGACTTCAAACTTAATTGCACAGCGTTTTTCCTCATTGTTAGCCTCTTTTCAGGCGACATATTCAATACTTGAACAACGAATTGAAGCTCCATTATTTCTTCTGGAGATCAATGATCAAGTCACTTTAAGTGTTTTCGAAAAAATCATCCAATTCCAAGGCATCAAACAGATTTTTCCGGAACCTTATGTTTGGCCAACCGCAACAGTTTCGACTAGTCCTAATACGGAGACTCCGCAGGAAATTACTCCTTTGCAGGCGAATACTTTTCCTATCGTCAGTGTATTCGATACAGGGATTGCACCGACCTCTGGACTTCACGCCCCTTGGGTTACCAGCCGTGACACTTATGTCTTACCACCGGAAACAGATTATTTTCACGGCACGGCGGTGAGCTCACTTGTCGTCGATGCTGCAGGATTCAACGATCATCACCCACATTTTCCAATCGCCCCTTGTCGGATACATGATGTATGTGCCCTCGAGAGTAATGGCTCGCGCGTGAGCGATTTGGTATTGCGACTAAGAGACGCTGTCAAAAAGCGCCCCGATATTAAAATATGGAATTTATCTCTTGGTGGGGGAGAAATAAGTGACGACGAATTTAGTTATTTCGGACGCGAACTCGATGCTCTAAGTGATACCTATGGGGTGTTATTCGTTGTTGCAGCAGGAAACTATGAAGACTTACCAAGACGTAGTTGGCCAGTAGCCGCCACAGGTTTGGCTGACAGACTTTCCAGTCCAGGGGATTCAGTGCGTGCACTGACAATTGGCGCACTTACCCATCTAGAAAATGCTGCATCACTTGTACGGACAGGAGAGCCAGCGGGGTACTCTCGCCGTGGACCAGGGCCAGTATTCACACCGAAGCCGGATATCGTTCATATCGGTGGAAATGCCGATGGCAATTTAGATCCTACTGATGTCGGTGTTCAAGTCCTTGCAATTGATGGCGGATTTGCGCGATTGTGCGGCACAAGCTTCGCATCACCGATCGCAGCTGCTATGGCAGCACACACCTGGCAGGCACTTCTTGTTCCAAATAGAACACACGCAGTTACCGTAACGCCGAATTTAGTAAAAGCACTGCTAATTCACAGCGCACAACTAAATTCCCCTGAACGACCTGCCATAGAAAGACGCTATTTTGGCGCCGGAATGCCAACTGTCGTCACCGATATATTTTACGATTCGGATGATAGTTTTACGATGTTATTTGAGTTGGACATTGCTGATACAACAAAGTGGCGAAAAGCACCATTTCCAATCCCATCATCTTTAATGGTTGATGGAAAATTCAGAGGCGAGGTTATTATAACTGCAGCATATGCACCTCCATTGAATCCGACTGCGGGAGCAGAATATGTGAGATTTAATGTTGACGTTGGCTTTGGAACATTAACGCCTGACGAAGATGGCAAACTTCAGTTTCACGGTCAAGTTCCCGCAGAAGGAGAACTAGGTACAACCGGATTCGAAAATGCACAAGTCGAACATGGCGCAAAGTGGTCACCCATAAAAACCTATCGGCGGGTATTCCCAAGGGGTAAAGCCGGCGACAATTGGGCGCTTCAGGCAACAATCATGCGGCGCGCTTTCGAACCGCCGTTAGCTCAGCCATTGCGGGTTATTATCCTAGTCACGTTAAGGTCGTTAGATGGCAACGATAACATTTACGCGGAAGGCCAAAAAGCTTTAGCCGCAACAAATTGGATTATTCAGAGTTTAGTGCAACGAATTGAAATTTCTGTGTAGATACTGATTCATACTTAAAATTTGGAAATCTCATGATACCCGATGAACTCGGACGCTATTTTAAACAAGAGGAAGAGCTACGTCGTATTGCTGACATTCGACGATACATTGATCCGATGAGGGATGCGTACAATAGACTTGGCATAGATGAGGCAGCGTTTGCTATTTTTAGACAGGAAGATATTCGCCAGAAAAAGCTTTCAGAAATTACAAATGCCAGTGGCACTTTAGAATTTGTGAAAGATTCGTGGGATCAGCCAAATCGACTTGGAAGCGAGATCGAGAATGCAAGGCGATTGGCATTAATTGATCCAATTTCTGACATTCGGAAATCGATCGCAGCAACAATAAAATCTCAACAATCCTATGAAAATTTATTCCGATTACCTGGTGTATCAGAACTAGAAAAAATTGCTCGCGAATCCATAGGAAGATCCAGCCTTGCACGCATTGCGCTTGGGAATGAGGATCAACTGAAAAAAGCGATGGCCATGATGCATATTCCATGGCTACAAATGCAAAACAGTCAAACTTCGGCGGACGCTTTTTCCGATATTATTGCGATGGGTCGCGGTATCGATAATCTTCGGGCGTTCGAAAGTGATTTTACTGAAGCGTTACGGGTTGATCTCGGTGATTGGCGCGATGTGCAGTCATTTTCACTTGAGCCAATGATTAATCCTGTCGTTCGGTCGAATTTTTATGTCGAACGCGGCTTCAATCCTGAACTAACTGATTTCACACAATCTGCATTCGATGATGGATTAAGAATCGCTGGACTTCGTGAGGCTGAGTCAATTGAGGACGTTGATGATGATCAAGAGTCGAATTTTGTGCGCGCCAGACAAGCTTTTGATCATTTACTGCGATTTGAAATCGCTATTCGTGAGTTTATTGAGCAAATAATGTTGGAAGCATTTGGAGATCACTGGATGAAACAGCGACTTCCAGCAAAGATGCTTGAATCCTGGGTGGACAAGAGGGACAAGGCAGTAAAAGCCGGATGTGCTGAAGAACCACTTATCAACTACGCAGATTTCACCGATTATCGTGGGATTATTGAACGCAAGGATAATTGGCTCACTGTTTTTAAGCCAATATTCGGTCGAGAGGAAGATGTCCGTGAATCCTTCCAACGTTTATTCCCAGTCCGTATTGCAACTATGCATGCTCGTTTAATTACCCAAGATGATGAGCTATTGTTGTTGGTTGAGACCAAACGAATTCTAAAAGCAATCAAACAAAAATAGCTTATGGCGCATGTTATTTTGGTGCGAATTTTACTTATTTAGGAAGGAGTCTAGTAAAAAATGGGGCAGGCAAAAAACAAACAACGTGCAAATTTTGCGATACAACTTGTCGACGAATGGGAAACTGACGACTGTGTCAACTTCGCCGTTGCACTAGCGAGATTGACGGGGTGGTTACTCCACGTTGACTGGTGGTCTACCAATCCGGCGGAAGATACTTCCGAGAATGAGATGAAGCCATTAAGAGTGTATGTAGCGGATAATCGGGATGGAATTTTTGATGTGCGAGGGGTTAAAACTCTAGTCGATTTTTATCGAGTTACAATCATTAGATTGGCAAAAATAAGAGGAACGGGGTACGGAGGTGTTCGCACGCGTTTTTATCCTGAAGCAATGCTTGCTACTTTGCCTTTACGAAGCTTGCCAGACGAAAACAAAATCATTAAAGCTATTGAAGCTATCAAATCAAATCCGCTGTATCTTAGTGCTATCCCAATAAAACCGCAGTCACGTATTCCCGCCTATGATGCTGCCAGATACACTTTCGGTCACTGTGTTGCTTACGCTGAGGCAATGCGTGAGTTAATTGGTTTGCAGCCAGTTGCCATTATGGGTAAGAGATTTAACCCATTGTATGAAGGCACTGAACGATCAGCAGACGGATATATTCATAGCATTGTCGTACACCCAGATGGGAGGGGCGAAGACGCTTGGGGTATCGCCCCGATTGAGGATATTGCTGGACGTTTTGGAGCGATTGAATTTGAGATAAGCGCAAACGTACACCAAGAAGTCGTAAAAAATTACAACCGAACATCCATTGAAATTTTCGAAGCAGAGTTAAAAATTGCTAGAGAACTAGTGGCTCAGTACCGACTTGATGCATAAAAATACGTGCGTAGCGCGCGCAACTAAGCAGTGTTTATAGTGTAAGTAAAAGAAACCTTTATCTTTTCGAGGGCTGGGTACAAATATCGCAGATTGCGAAACAAAAATTCTATAAAAATCAATTAATTACAAGAGTTTTTGATGAACCTTGCACGAATCCCATCCGTCCCTCTATGTGTCCTTTTTTGCCTTATCTCGGCATGCTCCCAAATAATCATGCTACTGCGACGCCATGAGTTTGCAATGCAACGCCATTTCATATGCCCTCTCAAAGTGAGGTGCGAGCGGCCGCTCCATTGTATTGTGCTGCGAGATGACTGTGGATTTATCTGAGTTACCAAGCCGGTCTGTAAAAACGAGCCATGCGAAAAGGTGCGGCGTTGTTTGCGACAACGAATGGCCGCAATCTCTCGCAAGGGCCGTCGCTTTTCTGTCATCAGAAATGAAGGCTTGATGAGTTTTCATGGCAAAAGCAATCGATGAAAGCTCACCTTTACCAAGACTCTTGCGGCTTTCTAAATTTGAAATGGATAACAGATCTGTAATGGTGCACGAATGGGTTTCAAAATTGCCGCGGCGTTTGGCTTCGATTAAACGATTGATAAGCTCTTGTTCAGAAGGCTTGATTGACTTCCTTGGTTTGACCATTAATTCGTATTCGACGAAGCTCGTTACGCAAAATACGCATCCGGCATCGTTCGCCGCCGCATAGAGTACTTTCGACGAAAGGGCATTCCATACGGCGCATGTATCGGCAACGTTGACGGGGTGAAATTTTGATGGATCAATCGACATGGAGCGCACTTCCGTAAAGCATGGCGATCTCCGCGGCTTCAACTTCTGTCGATAAGAGCGCTTCAGCCAAGCGACCGACGCTTATCTTTCCTTGCTTTAGGGCTTCAAAGCAAAGCGAAACGTAAAACTCAGACAAACCAAGATTCAGAAAATGTTCCTTGCGCTGACGCTGGGTCGCCGAAAGGGACGCTGGGACTTCCGGGTCAACTTTAAGTTCATGTGGAACGCGGAGTGAGCGAAAGTGTTTGCATTTCCCCCAGTCGATTAGGCGCGCCGATTTGAGGGCATAGGCCAATGCTTCGCAACTAACACGTAATTTATTGGCCCATTTCACAAAAACGTCATCGTCCCAATGCTTTGGGTCGGGCAATCGTGCCAAAAACGCAGGGGGCATAAGATAACACGAGGCGAAGCGGTTAGCGCGGACTTCCAATTGATCGTTATCGTCCACTCGAACAAAAGATACGCTGGCAAGCTGATCCGAGTCGAAGATGGCGTGTGCAGCCTCGTGTGCTGCGCTGAAGCGTTGACGATAGATGTCCTCGTTAATATTGATCAAGGCGCATTTGCCGGCCACAGGGTGCATGATAAATAGCCCGGAGATTTTCGAGTTGCCGAGTTTCCGACGGAAAACGTGAATGCCTATTGACCGGAAATCGTCATAGATGTCGATTGGAACGGCGTGGTCTGGATAGCCAAGTAAACTGCGAAGCGCTACTGCGGCATCGGCACCATGTTTTTTGACCTTATCGCCTTCGGGTGTAAATGAAAAATTCTTACGTGACCGGCCAAGTTTCTCCATCAAAAAAGCTTCGGTTTCGCATAGGTAGAGGAAGTCTTGCAAGGCACGTCGGTCGTTTTTTGTGAAATCACGACCATGCGCCCGATAAAGCGTCGTAGTTTGCTGAAATGGCGCCAAGCTTTCATTGGATAGAAAAAATTTGAAATCACATCGAAAATGATCAGCGATGATCAACACTTCATCGCCAGTCGGCTCTTGACTTCCATTTTCAATGGCTGTCAGTCGGCTTTGCTCTATACCAGTAGCAGTCGATACTTCCTCCACGCTTTCTTCAAGCTGTGCACGGTATTTTGCTACTTTCACACCAAGCGATTTGAGATCTATTTTCATGGGAAGTCATCATAGATTGGTGCCATTGATTGGTCAATGAATGGTTGGCTGCTATGACGATAGCGATGGTATCTGTCGGGCACATGACGCGGCACGTGCGCCGATTTGGCTAAGCGTACGATTTTTTCCGAATTCTGAAGTTCCTCATATACGTAGAAAATTTCTGAAATCTTAAATTAAATCAAATAGTTACTATAGTTTCTGCGGATTTTTAAGGAATCCTGGCCGATCCTCTAGATGCTTTCTACGGAATTTTAAGTAATCTAGCCGATCATCTAAAACGCCAACGTAGTTAGTGCCGTTATGGCAGAAAAAGTATTCGGTTTTTTGAAGTGGAATATCTTTTTATATCAATGGGTTAGTTGATTTTTTGGCGAAAATTTCCAGAATCCCGGCCAACCCTCAATGAAGGAGGAATCAGTGGCGGCTGCTAAAAGATAAGGTGATGTGTCGAAAGCTTACCCATTCCCTCGAAAAGGTAAAAGCTCTGTGGTCGAACACCATTTCGGTGCAGATGACCTACAAATAAATAACGGATGACATGCAATTTTTGATGAAAAAACTAATAACAGATAGTTGGTAAAAACAAGGTTAAAAAGAAACTTTTACCATTTCGAGGGGATGGGCATAAATAGCCAGATTGGGGTTCTAAGCCCTAATTGACTAATCAACGAATCTAAAAATTTAGTGGATTAGGGCTTAGAACCCCATCTTTGAGCGAGATTTGTAAATAGTTATCAATACAATCAGAATAAATCAAATCGAGATTGGGAATGCTCGTTTTGCTAATGCAATCAGACGTGATATTGCCGTCACGAGTAATCAGTGCAGTCAGTCCAAAGGGTGCTCAATAGGTCAGCGGATAATATTTGGGAAGTGACGGCTGTGGATCCGCATCAATCCGCAGTACGCGCATTTGTTCATTGGCACAGATGCCCCCCAGATTGGCAGCGGTCGTCGTTTTACTGATGCCGCCTTTGGTACTAACGATAGAAATAGCGTACACGGCAACTCCTTTTTAGAATCAAAAAAGTTAATTTTCACGTGCTGGCATACATCTTTTTTAATCTCGTATTTTACATAATATAAATTATGCGAAGTTATGGCCAGCCTGAATTGCTAAAAATCGTTGTTTTAAGATCAATTAGCCGCGTCAACCGACGCGGCTTTTTTCATCTTGAAAGCTAAAAA
>JAIELM010000299.1 GCA_019752975.1 Undibacterium sp.
GCTATTGGCGCCTCATTCGCAGCAAAACCGCCTCGAAAAGTGCATCCATCATCATCAAAATCCTAATGGAAAATCTCGGTTGAACTGAGATTTCCCGAATACCAGCCACGTCACGAAACATTATTGCACTATTTGTTTCGGAGACACACAGAGAATACGCAAAGATCTAGATTTGATCCACTAAATTCTTCACCACTTGATTTTTCATGTAAAACAAACAAAACTCAAAGCATCTTACATGTAAAAAAACCACGATTATTTCCATTTCAACACACTACTAACTGGCCTTTTCACTCTAAAACAAATTAATCGCTTTATGGCACGACATTTGCTGTTGTCACGCTCAATGATTGATTTTCAACGCATTAGCTTGGATAATCGCACCCACCTTACACATTATATATATACCCATGTTGATTTCTAGAAATGAAACACTCTTCACGCGAGCTCAAAAGTCCACTCCAGGAGGTGTTAACTCGCCAGTGAGGGCTTTTCGCTCTGTCGGTGGAATACCACGCTTTATCCAACGCGCATTAGGTCCGCACATTTGGGATGCTGACAATAAACAATACATTGACTATATAGGCTCATGGGGTCCAGCGATTCTGGGGCACGCTCATCCTGAAGTAGTACGAGCGGTACAAGAAGCCGCACAGGCGGGCCTCAGTTTTGGCGCCCCCACCGAGGGTGAAACCCTCATGGCCGAGGAAATTTGCAAATTAGTTCCATCAATACAGCAAGTACGCCTAGTATCTAGTGGAACTGAAGCCACGATGAGTGCTCTGCGCTTGGCGCGCGGTGCTACTGGACGAGACAAAATCATTAAATTTGAAGGCTGTTATCACGGCCATGCTGACTCATTGTTGGTCAAAGCGGGTAGTGGATTACTGACCTTTGGCAATCCGACTTCAGGCGGCGTACCCAATGACTTTACCAAGCACACATTAGTGCTCGATTATAACGATGCCCAACAGTTAGAAGACGCATTTGCTCAATTTGGCGATGAAATTGCTTGCGTCATCGTCGAACCAGTGGCTGGAAATATGAACTTAATTCAGCCGCTACCAGCGTTTTTGCATACCATGCGTCGTCTATGCACTCAGTATGGTAGTGTTTTGATATTTGATGAAGTGATGTGCGGCTTTCGGGTTGCCCTCGGTGGGGCACAAGCGCTTTATCAAATTGAACCTGATCTCACTGCTTTAGGCAAAGTAATTGGTGGTGGACTACCAGTGGCAGCCTTTGGTGGACGAGCTGAGCTGATGGCGCATCTCGCACCGCTTGGAAATGTTTATCAAGCGGGCACGCTCTCTGGCAATCCTGTAGCCGTAGCCGCTGGCTTGACTACCCTAAAGCTCATCCAAGAACCAGGCTTTTACGAGAAACTCAGCGCACAAACCAAGCGTCTAACCGATGGACTTAATCAATTAGCGCAAAAACACCAGATCGATTTCTGTGCAGATGCCATTGGTGGCATGTTTGGGCTATATTTCAACCCAAAGGTGCCCACCAGCTATGCGCAAATGATGCAATCGGATACTGGCACGTTTAATCGTTTTTTCCATTTAATGCTGGAACAAGGCGTATATCTTGCCCCTTCCGCATTTGAAGCGGGTTTTGTCTCAGCACAACATGACGACAGTATCATCGATACCACCTTAACGGCGGCTGATCTGGCTTTCTCTACACTTAAGGTAAAGACCTCCAATTGAGCTCAAGATGAGCTCAAGATGAGCGCAAGAGGCCTGAAACAGGTATCAATTGTAAAACATGGAAAAATATCCATTATTTACCAGTAATTAGCTTGTCATTACCAATTTGATTCTGCTATGTTACGTCCGCACTAGAGCAATTTGAGTTATTTTGATAAAAAGAGGTTGAAAATGCGATTGAAATTGAAAACGATGAGCCTTGTAATTGGCGCGCTTGTCTCACCACTAGTATTTCCTATGCTAGTTAGTGCTCAGACAATGACGTTAAAAGAATCGGCGCAAAAAGCGATTGCGACGAATCCAGAGGTTTTGGCCAAATGGCATAATTTTCAATCCTCTGGCGCCGAACGTGATGCGGTGTTTGGTGGTTATTTACCCAACGTCAATTTCATTGCTGGCGTTGGTCGAGATAGTCATGAAAATCGCTTGACTAAATCTGACCTCAATCGTCGCTCTGGCACTTTGAGTTTAAATCAAATGATTTACGATGGCTTCCTCACCAGCAACGAGGTCAAACGTTTTGACCATATGCGCTTAGTGCGACTCTACGAATTTTATGATGCAGCTGAGGTTGTCACTTTAGAGGTAGTGCGCGCTTACATGGATGTCATCCGCTACCGTAAGCTCGTTAGCTTATCTGAAGATAACTATGTACGCCATCGTGCAGTGTATGAGCAAATTCAAGCAAAATCCAAAGCGGGCATCAGTCGCCGAGTCGATCTAGAGCAAATTTCTGGACGTGTGGCTTTGGCCGAGGCAAATTTACTTACCGAGACGTCAAATTTACACGACGTTAGTGCGCGCTTTCAACGCCTAGTTGGCGTATCCCCAGGCAAAAATTTTGAAACACTGCCGACCATGACCAAGGGCATGCCGAGTGATATTTACTCCGCTTTCAGCGCCGCATTCAGTACCAATCCCGCACTCTTAGCGAGTATAGAAAATATTCGTTCAGTCAACATAGGCGTTAGCTCACGTAAAGCAGCATACCAACCACGCTTAGATTTTAAAGCCAGCGCTGAACGCGGCACTAACATCGAAAACCTGTCAGGCAGAACCACCAACAACACCGCTGGCTTGCAACTTTCATGGAATTTATTCAACGGCCTTAGCGATAAGGCACGGGTACAACAGGCGGCAGATCAAGTCAACGTCGCGCGTGATTTACGTGACAAATCTTGCCGTGATATCCGCCAAACACTCGCCATTGCCTATAACGATACCAAAAAATTAGCCGAACAACTGAGCTACTTGGATCAACATCAGCTTTCTATCGAAAAAGCACGTGACGCTTATCGCCAGCAATTTGATATTGGCCAACGCTCATTACTGGACTTGCTAGACACCGAAAACGAATTATTTCAAGCTAAACGCGCTTTTGCTAACGCCGAAGTCGACCTCTCCTTAGCTCAAGCCAGAACACATGCAGGGATAGGTAGTTTACATTCTGCTTTGGGTCTGGTTCGACAAGATGCAGAACCGGGTAGCGTTAAGGTTTCCAATACTAACGACGAGGCAGCACAAAATTGCCCGATTGAAGCTCCTGAACTCTATCGAGTTGACAAGAATGCGTTAAACGCCCGTGCGTCGGAAGGCTTATCGGCCATCTCCAGCGCGCCGCCTCCTGCCGCACGTACTGAACAACCAGCACCAGCGGAAGCGGCAACGCCCGCCGTCACTAAGGACGCCGTTGCAGTCGCCCGCACTTCGATTCTTAACTCAATCAAAGGCTGGCGCGAGGCATGGATTAGTATGAATCCGGACGCCTACTTGGACTTCTATTCAAGCAAATACACCTCTCGCGAAACTTGGAGAGCATCAAGACGAGCACGTTTGCAAACGGCTCAAAAAATTAGTTTGGAATTATCCAACATACAATTTACGATGCACGATGCCAAACATGCGACCACCACTTTTGAACAGGCATATCGTTCTGCGACCTATCAAGATACTTTGCAAAAAACATTGCAATGGGAAGAAATCGCTGGCAAGTGGGTCATCGTCAACGAAACCGTGTCAGGGCCAAAAGCCAAGCAATGGTAGAAAAAACCTTAGCTTGAATTAGCCACCCAAAACCTTAGATGCTCAGTGTCCCAATCAGGCCTGAGCATTTTTTTCGATTCATCGACATTTATTTTCAGAATAATACAAAATTACTTGTCAAGTGCGGTGCTGTAGCGGTAATGTATTCGTACCTAATCCTAAATTCCTCTGTTGACCGCTACAAACGGTCTGGTAAGCCGCATGAATATTGACATTTACGCTGTTTTTAAGGATCACCATTTTGGTGAGGCCGCTACGAATTCGATTGCACACTTTTCCGCGCCTTTGGACTGCGTTGCTCCTCCTATCAACGTAAAGGTTGCGTCGTCGTCGCGCCTTGCCAAAGACGCGGAAAAATGCACACTCGAACCCGTCCAACAGAGGAATTTAGGATAAATATTTTTTGATTGGTTGGTGAAGGAGTTAGTGATGAAAAGCGTATTGATCTATTTTAAAGGTTTGTTTTGTGTCCTTGCTTTAATAGCGACTCACAGCGTGATGGCGCAAATAATGAAGCCTGGATTATGGGAAATGAAGCAAAGTCTCCCGGCTGATCCTAAGCAGAAAGCGGCGATGGAGGAGATGGAAAAGCAAATGGCGAAAGTGCCACCGGAACAAAGAAAAATGATAGAGCAAATGCGTGATCAGGCCATGGCCAAAGCGGGTGTGAGCATGAATATCAATGCTGGGATTGTCACTATTAAAATGTGCATCACCAAAGAGCAAGCTGAGTTAAATGAGCTGCATACAATGGGTGATAAAGCGCAGTGCACTCATAAAAACACCCGTAGTGGTACTGTGCTACATAGCCAGTTTGTCTGCACTAAACCTGACATGCACGGCGAAAGCACCACTACTTTCAATTCCAATGAAGCGTTTAGTTCAGAAGTAAAGATGGTGATCAATTTAGCCGGTAAAATGGAGGAGAAAAAAATGTCTTCGCTAGGGCGTTGGCTAGGGACTGATTGTGGTGATATCAAACCCTATAACGCTAACACCAACTTACCCGTGCAAAAAAAGCCCTAAGCCACGAATCTCAATTCCGCAGATCGATTATTTTTTCACGTCGTACTTTTTTCGCTCTATTCTAAAATCATTTTTGGTCAACGCTTGATCGATCAAATGTACTGCTTCTTGCACGATCGCTATTGCACCATCAAAGAATTTTGGATTGATTTTGTCAAATGTATCGCTAGGCTTATGATAGTCGGCATGATCTTCTACACCCACATACAGATGAGGAATGCCTGCCTTAAAAAAAGCGTATTGATCGGATTGATTGGTCCAATCGTCTTGGCCTTGTTCTGGTCTGTCGTGACCAAATAAAAGTTTAATTCCTTGGGTGCCATTGAGGTGGGTTAATAGCGGCTGTAGTGAAGGTGTTTGATGGCTGCCACTGAAGTACAACTCATTTTTGTCACCACGCGCGATCATGTCAAAATTAATGTTAATGGCAATTTGGTCGAGTGGTATCAAAGCCTGTTTGACGAAGGCGTTGGAGCCGACTAATCCTAATTCTTCACCGTCAAAAAAAGCGTAGACGATGGGATGCTGTGGTTTTAAGGTTTGCATTTTTTTTGCAACCGCAAATACTCCAGCAACACCGGAAGCATTGTCATCTGCGCCGAAAAATAGGGCACCGTTTTTTACACCAAGATGGTCGTAGTGCGCAGAGACGACAATTTTTGCATTATTGTTGCTACTGCTTGGATTGCTCGCGTCCTGACACGCAAGGATATTTTGTCCTTTTTTTTCCGTACCAGTTCGGTCCGTGTAGCTAAATCCTTGGAGGTAACTGTCACCGCAAGGCTTTAATCCTAGCTCTTTAATTCGACTCAAAATATAATCCTGTGCCAATGCATTTCCCGGCGTGGCTAAGGAGCGACCTTGCATTTTTTCACTGGCGAGCGCTTGTACATCGCGCATGGCGCTGGAGAGCGTGTTGCTCGCGTTTGTAGACGAAACGGGTGTCGTTGGAGCAGCCTGAGAATAACTGTTACTTGATATGCTCAGTGAGGTGCTCAGTGAGAGCACGAACAGGCTGATGAAACTGGTGAGAGAGTAATGGCGTCGCATGTTCGTCTGAAAATTGATTGTTAGGATTGATGGGATTGT
This sequence comes from Undibacterium sp., assembly GCA_019752975.1. Taxonomy (GTDB): domain Bacteria; phylum Pseudomonadota; class Gammaproteobacteria; order Burkholderiales; family Burkholderiaceae_D; genus Undibacterium. The sequence goes on from JAIELM010000299.1 coordinate 5,871, forward strand.
TAGTAATGGCACTTTGATTGAAACGAGATTCTATTAGGTGCATTTCAGATTATTTTTAGCGCTGTTGGTAGCCAATGTCTCGCAATTGGCTACTGATTCAGGCGCAAATTATCTCGATCTGGCTTGAATCGGTGTACGGTCAAGGCGGAGCAGCTTGATGCTGTCCGCCTTAATTTTTGAGAAGACATCGAACAAATTGTCAAGCGCTTAGGCTGCCAAGTTTGCCGCGGCAAAATCCCAGTTTGCCAATGCCCAGAATGCTTCTAAATACTTAGGACGGGCATTGCGGTAGTCTATGTAATAGGCGTGTTCCCACAAATCGCAAGTGATTAATGCGGTATCTGTGGTCGTCAATGGGGTCGCTGCGTTGGAGGTGTTGACGATGTCCAAAGTGCCGTCTGCTTTTTTGACTAACCAAGTCCAGCTTGATCCAAAATTACCTACGCATGATTTGGTAAAGGCTTCTTTGAAAGCGTCAAAACTACCCCATTTAGCGTTGATCGCTTCGAGCAAAGCGCCTGTTGGAACACCGCTGCCCTTAGCTTGTAAACCATTCCAGTAGAAAGTGTGATTCCAAATTTGCGCTGAATTATTGAATATGCCACCAGAAGATTTTTTGACGATTTCTTCCAAGTTGGAATTTTCAAATTCTGTGCCTTTGATCAGATTATTTAAATTGGTGACATAAGTTTGGTGATGTTTGCCGTAGTGGTATTCCAAAGTCTCTTGGGAGATATGTGGAGCCAATGCATCAATGGCGTAAGGCAGGGCGGGTAGGGTATGTTCCATAGTTTTCCTTAGTAGATGTCAATAGGGTGACCAAAACAGCATTGTAAGCTTTTGTGGCGCTGCTTGCAGCGTCTTGCCTAAGTTTTGTGGGATTTTCCCTTGCTGGCAATGCGTAACTCCGTAGTATCTCTGGCCGTATGTAAAGTCAGCGTCTCGTCTATGTTGATGGTTGCACCACTCCTGATGACTGCACCGTCTTCGGTGCTCAAAATGACATAGCCGCGCTCTAGTGTTCTTTGTGGATTAAGCGTTTCTAACTTGGCCTGGAGTTGCTCTAGTTGACTTCTTTGCTCTCGTATTTGTCGCTGTTTAGTTTGTTTTAGCTGAGTGTGCAGGCGATCGAGCTGGTTTTGCAAAAGCGCCGTGTTGGGCTTGCAAAACTTGATGCGACTGCTTTGTTGCTGAACTTGTCCTTTTGCTGTTTGTAGCGGGATTTGTATCGCGAACCGCAAGCGCTGGGCGCAGTGCT
>JAIELM010000310.1 GCA_019752975.1 Undibacterium sp.
TAGGACTTACGCAAAATTGTGCTGCCTAGACGCAAAGACTAAGGCTAAGGCTAAGGCAGTACCTTAGTACGATGAGGCGAATGCAACAACGGCAGCGTCTGTTTTGCGTAAGTCCTAAGCAACCCCGCTCGGGGTTTGGTACGGCCGATGCCACCACAGCACAAGGCGGTCAAGCAATCCGCGTGGCTGAAGTCGTCCCTACCTAAGCACCAATCCGAGATGCATCACGCACGTTTTATTTTCGTCTTTTTTACTGTAGATCTTTTAATGAACACCAAAATCCCGTCCCAAATTAGTCGGAAAACGCGACTACAACGCTGCCTACAACGCGGCCTACAACTACTCACGTTGAGCAGTTTTTGCATCGCTACCTCACTCACCGTAGTTGAGGTCGCACATGCACAAAATTCCTTGACTATACCCAAAGCAAAACAACGCCCAGTATTAGCCGATTATGTGAACGAATTACCGCTTGAGCACGGTGTCGAAGTCAAGGACTTTCGCCAATATCGACCCGGCAATGGCACGCCCTCAAGTCGTGATACGAAAGCTTATCTCTCCTATGACGACAACTATTTTTATGCCGTTTTTGTCGCCAAAGCCGACCCTAAATCAGTACGCGCCCATATCGCTAAACGTGAAAATATCATGGGGGATGATGAAGTAGTATTAGAGCTAGATACTTTTCACGACAAACAGAGATCCTTTATTTTTCACGTCAATCCCTATGGTGTGCAATTTGATGGGCGACGTACCGAAGGTCAAGGCAGTGACTATAATTTTGATACGCAATGGGAATCCGATGGACAAATAACTGAGAGTGGTTTTGTCACCATGATGGCGATTCCGTTTAAGAGTCTACGCTTTAAAGCAGACGATGTTCAACATTGGGGAATCGCCGTTGGCAGCATCATTGGTGGTGTCAATGAATGGTCTTTCTGGCCGACGATCAGCAATCAAAAAGCCGGCTTTGTTCCACAGATGGCTGACATCAGTATTCCTGTCAAATTAACCCCGGGGCGCAATATTCAGTTCATCCCTTCTCTCTATTCCGGTAGCAGTAAAATATTAAATCAGACCGATAGTGAACATCCATTTTGGCAAAACGAAAATAAGTCCCGCGTAGGTCTAGACGCTAAATGGGTGTTAGGCGAGGCCATCGCTTTGGATTTAACGGTTAACCCTGATTTTAGTGAAGTTGAATCGGATGAGCCACAAGCCCTAGTCAACAAACGCTATGACACGCTATTTCCAGAGAAACGTCCTTTCTTCTTAGAAAACGCCGGTTTTTTTCAAACCCCACAACCCTTGTTTTTTTCTCGCCGCATCGCTGAGCCAAAAGCGGGCGCACGCTTAACTGGACGCGAAGGAAATTGGTCATTTGGTAGTCTAGTGATGGACGACACGGCTGCTGGAAAAATGTTGGAAACCGATGATCGCAATTACGGAAAAAAAGCGAACATCGTGGTGGCTAGACTACAAAATGACTTTACTAAGGATTCGAACGCCGGCATTTTATTCACCGATTATCAGTTGGGTCGTACCAGTAATCGTGTCGCGAGCACAGATCTACTTCATCAATTTGACGCCAATTGGGCGCTCAAGGCGCAATTGGCGCATAGCCAAAGCAAAGCGGAAAATACCAACGCGATGAGTGGCAATCTGGGTTATCTAGAACTAAAACACACAGGACGAAATTTTAACTACACTGCAAAATACTTGGATATAGGCAGCAATTTTGACAGCACTTTAGCTTTTCTACCGCGCACGGATATACGCCAAATCTCGCAAACGACACGCTATGTATGGGATATCGAAGATTCAAAATGGTTCTTGATGGCAGGTCCTCAATTTAAAGGAGAAGTCACCAAAGATCACCAAAACAAGGTGCAAGATTGGACTGCGGAGAGCATGTTGGTGGTGAATACCACCTATTCAACCGACTTCGTTTTTGTGGGGCAAAATACCTATGAGCTTTTTGACGGAAAGCAATATCAAAAATTTGGCTATGGTTATAAAATCGCTTCAGATTTACTTCCTTGGCTATCTTTCACGATCGTGCAAGGCGGCGACGAATTAATCAATTACGCGCCCGCGAAAAATCAAGTATCTAGCTTAAACGATGCGAAAGACTTGTCGATCACGCTGAATTTCAAACCCCATTCACAACTCAAAATTGATGAGACTCTACTGGTCAATCATTTGCATAGCAGAGGTGCGATGTATGGACAGCCTTCGAACAGTCTCATTTATAAAGACACGGTATTTCGCAGTAAAATTTCATATCAACACAATCGCTTTCTGGGTGCTCGTTTGATCTTTGATTACCATAAGCTGCAAGCGAATCCATTTTTAAGTGCCCTGAAGCCGGGCAAGCGTCTAAATACCGATCTGCAATTAAGTTATGTGCTCGATCCCGGCACGACTTTCTACGCGGGTTATGCCGATGTGAAAGAAAATGTCGCCTTGATCGGCAATCCAAAAATTTTGCGAGATACCGAAAACCTTAACTTAAAAACCGGGCGCAATATCTTTGTCAAGATGAATTATCTCTTTCAGATGTAGAGCGAAATCACGCCAGATCACACTATGATGGGATTGCCCTTGCGGGCATCTATCATGATGTTTTTTGGCGTGATAGAGGATTTTGTAGCATGTAACGTAATTATTCAGCCCACTAAGGCATCTAATGAAAATCTTAAAACCCCTCAACGCCGAGACGCAGAGACGCCGAGGAGCGCAGAGGTTTTCTCCGATTTTCTCAGCGTCTCAGCGTCTCGGCGTTGAGGGGTTTTTACGTTCAAGGCTATGGGCGGCTGAATAATTACACCAATTCTAATTAAATAGTGCGATATTTTTTTAGATTTTGAACCTGGGTTGAAAAACGAAAACCCTTCAACGCCGAGGCGCAGAGATATAGAGGAACGCAGAGATTTTCTCCGGCTTTCTCAGCGCCTCAGCGCCTCAGCGTTGAGGGGTTTTTAATGAAGAATTAATATTGTATTTAATTCGGATTGGTATCGCCAGAGAGAAAACACATTAATTCCCTCGCGTTGACTCCTTAGGCAAAGGCTTACGCGGTAGCATTTCATCGCGATTGGCTGCGTGCGCTACAAAGCTGGCCATGATGATGGCCGCTTGCATCATGTCGCCCTTTTGTACCTTGTCGAAAACATCCATATTGGAGTGATGGGTGCGGCTATCGTAGTCCATCGGGTCTTGGATGAATTGAAAGCCAGGTACACCTACATCTTCAAAGGCTTCGTGATCGGTGCCGTCAGTATTTTTCATGGTACTAGTGGTGGCACCGAGATCGCGGAAAGGCGCGAGCCAAGCGTCGAAAATGGGTTGGACTTGAAGATTGTTTTCGGTATAAATTCCGCGAATTTTGCCGTAGCCATTGTCGAGGTTAAAGTAAGCGGAGATTTTGTTGTGCAAAGGTTTGAGCTTGAGAGCCGGAGTATCTTTTTCGTCCTGTTTTTCGTTTATTTTGGCATCCTTCTTAGGCTCATTAAATTCCGCGACATATTTTTTGATGAAGTCTTTAGAACCGAGCAAACCTTGTTCTTCACCACCCCATAAACCGATGCGTATGGTGCGGCGCGGTTTGAAGCCCACTGCCTTGAGGATGCGCATCGCCTCCATCGCCACCGCGACCCCAGCGCCGTTGTCAGTTGCTCCTGTGCCGCCGTGCCAAGAGTCTAAATGACCACCTAACATAACGACTTCTTCTTTTTTGTCGCTACCAGGAAAATCAGCAAAAACATTGATGGAATTTGCTGGATCTTCCTGACTGAAATTGACTTGCACGTCGAGTTCCAATTCGACTTCTTTTTTGCTGTTGACTAAGCGGTACAAGCGATTATAGTTTTCCGCTGCCATGACTACAGAGGCGAAAGTATAGGGTGGCGCGTCATTTTTAAACGAGCCACCTTCTTGGACAAATACCGTGCCGTCGTGACTGTACGATGCGAACACGGTGGCTAATACCTTTTCCTCGATGAAGTAAGGTAAAAGTTTTTTGGAAAATTCACCAGCTTTGGCGGCTGCCGCAGCGTTAAAAGGCGGGCGATTGGGCGCCGGCTCATCGTTTTTGGGATCAATGAGATCGTGAGCCGCAATGTCTGCCAGTTCCTTTTCGGTGTAGCGACTGGCGTCTGCTTTCATTTGCGGTTTGGTCGGAGCAGGTGGCGTGCGGAGTAAAACTACGCCATTCAGTTTGCCTTTCCATTTGGCGAGATCTTCCTCGTTCTCAAATTTGGCATAGACCACTTTGGCGCGTTTGATTCCGTCAGTGCTGCCTGTCCATGCACGCGGTATTGCAATCAATTCTGCTTTGGCTGGGGTAAGCATGCGTATGCTGGATTTTTCTATGCTCCAGCTTTTACCAAACGGTGCGAAGCTCTCGGTGTGGGCGTTCTGCATGCCCATTTCTGTGAGCTGTGCTTTGGTCCATTCTCCCGCTTTTCTGAGGCCAGGCGAGCCAGTTAAGCGTGGGCCGATTTCATCGGTGAGTGTGCTCAAAGTTTGCATGACTTGGGAGCGATTCATTCCTTCGTCGCGAATTTTGTTGATCAGTGCTAGGTCGACTTTTTCGTCAGCGGCATAAGCACCGAGACTGGCAAGGCAATAAATGGAGGAGATCAGTAAGCGTATTGAGATATGTTTCGATGGCATGGAAGCTGGTCCTATTTTGTGTATATTTTTGTGTGTATTTTTGGGTATATTCATGAAGGCGCGATCGGTTTGCTTGAATAGGCATAGTGACCACCGTCTTCGGGAGCAGGGGTAGACTGTAGTAAGTTACTAAAAGTTCCTTGGTCTACGCTGCCTGCAATGGCGAGGCTGCAATGGCGAGCCTGCAATGGCGAGCCTACAATTTGACTAGCAAGCCAGACTTCGTTATCCTATGCGCCATAGCGCCGATTTGAAATCAGCTTGCGGGCGCTTTTGCTAGTTTCTGGACTGTGCAAAATAAAATAAATACGGCTAAAGCGAGTGCGCAACTCTTCTTTCTTTAGCCCTCCACTTTTCGTCTTAGAGGGAAAATCATTCATGCCATCCATAGGGATAGTGACACCACAGGTGTTTCACTTTACAGAAGCCTTACTGCTGCAAAGCGGCGCTAGCATTGGCGATTACCAGCTTATGGTAGAAACGTATGGCACTCTCAATACAGAAAAATCGAATGCGGTTTTGGTCTGTCACGCTTTAAATGCCTCGCATCATGTGGCCGGTTTCTATGCTGATCAGCCTAATAACCTTGGCTGGTGGGACAATATGGTGGGGCCGGGTAAGCCGCTCGACACCAATCAATTCTTTGTCATCGGCATTAATAATCTCGGTTCTTGTTTTGGCTCGACTGGCCCCATGCATGCCAATCCCGCCACTGGAAAACCTTATGGTGCAGACTTTCCCGTCGTCACGGTAGAAGATTGGGTGCACGCGCAAGCGCGGGTGGCGGATCGGTTAGGCATACAAAAATTTGCCGCTGTCATGGGCGGCTCCTTAGGTGGCATGCAGGCTTTGGCATGGAGCATCTTATTTCCTGAACGCTTAGCGCATTGTGTGGTGATCGCCTCGACCCCTAAATTGTCGACACAAAATATTGCTTTTAACGACGTCGCAAGGCAAGCAATTTTGACTGATCCAGAGTTTCATGGAGGTGATTTTTATGCGCATGATACGGTACCCAAAAATGGCCTCAAAGTAGCGCGCATGGTTGGTCATATTACCTATCTGTCTAATGACGATATGGCAGAAAAATTTGGCCGCGAACTTAAAACCGGCGAGTACCAATTTGGTTATGGGGTCGAGTTTGAAATTGAATCTTACCTACGCTATCAGGGTGATAAATTCTCTAATTATTTCGACGCTAACACCTATCTTTTAATTACCAAGGCACTTGATTATTTTGATCCTGCACGTGCTTTTGCTGGCGATTTAAGTAAAGCTTTAGCTCATGTTAAAGCCAAATTTCTCTTGGTTTCGTTTACCACCGATTGGCGGTTTTCGCCCGAGCGTAGCCGTGAAATTGTCAAAGCCTTGGTCGACAATAGAAGCACCGTGAGCTACGCCGAAATCGATGCACCCAATGGTCACGATGCCTTTTTACAGGAGGATGCACGTTACCTCAATTTAGTCGCCGCATATTATCAAGCGGTAAATCAAGAGCTAAATCACGGAGTAATGAGGGAGCTCGCATGAATGCTCAAGAATTAAAAATACTACGCCCCGACCTCGCATTTATTGCCGATTGGATTGCGCCCAATTCACATGTACTCGACGTCGGTTGCGGTGATGGTGTCATGCTAGATTACTTGAGTAGCGACAAACAATGCAGTGGCTACGGGATAGAAATTCTTGACGATAAAGTTTTAGAAAGCGCCAAGCGCGGCATCAACGTGATTCAACAAGACATGGAGAATGGGCTATCGCTGTTTGGCGACCAAGCATTTGATACCGTACTTTGCCTATCTTCTTTGCAAATGATGAAGCACGTCGAGCCGCTACTACGTGATATCGCCAGAGTCGGTGTGGAGGCCATTGTTTCCTTTCCTAACTTTGGCTATTGGCCGCATCGCACGGCATTGTTGCGTGGCAAAATGCCGGTTTCTAAATCGCTGCCATATGAGTGGTACGACACCCCGAACGTGCGTTGTGCAACCATATTTGACTTTGCTGACCTTGCTAACGATGTCGGCCTACAGGTGGTCGAGTGCGTTGCTCTGCATGAGGGAAAGGTGATTCGCTTCTTGCCTAATTTGCGTGGAAGTTTGGCGGTATTTCGTTTGAAAAAGAAATAAAGTGAGCGCTTGTGTCAGGCCTAAAAGCCATTGTTCGTCGTGCTATCTAGGACGTCTTTCTAGCAAATTTTTAGTGGCGACGATATAAGAGCAAAAAAGAGCAAAATAAGAGGCATGTGGTTTGAATTTGCTTTTGTTTGCATTTCAATTTGATATGGAATGCTACACTCTCGGAAAATATTTGAAAGTAGATCGCTATGAAAAAGAAACTTTTAGTCATCGTCCTGAGTGCGACGCTAGCATCCTTGGCTCAGTCTCAGGAGC
>JAIELM010000401.1 GCA_019752975.1 Undibacterium sp.
GATGCAGTTCAAATAAACGCAGACGGTCTTGATCGCGCATAATCTGATCGGCGCAGTAAGGAGAACCTGGGTAGTAGCGCAATTTACCACTGTGGTTGAGCGCCTTAACTAATTCCATAAATTCTTGCAATGCGGGTGGAATATCATCCCTACCCCATAAAGGCGCGATACCCGTTTCGTACTCGGAATTTTTGGTCGCATAGCCCATATCCAAAGAATACAAACCCGCACCAGCGTGCGTGTCGACATAGGTATAGGCGGTATCTTTTTGCGCCATATAGTCGATCAATTGGAGCAATACAAAATGTTTCAGTACGTCAGCATGATTGCCAGCGTGAAAGCCGTGGCGATAGCTCAGCATGGGGTTTTCCTAAATGGATGGTGCTTGTCTTCACAAGTAATGAAAACAAAATGGGAGAATGGATGAAGCGCGATTTTACTCTCTTTGTGTCAATCTCAGCAAAAATTGCACTAGGACTTACACAAAACAGACGCTGGCCTTGCTGCTATCGCCTTGTCGTACTAAGGTTCTGCGTTCGGCTCTGCATCTAGCCAGCGCAATTCTACATAAGTCCTATGCAGCTTGTAGCGTACAAAATAGATCACAAAGTATGGGTTGCTCGTGAAGAACGTATGGTCGCCCCTAACACTTCCTCAACCCGCGTTTTCACTCTAAGTCCGCTCTCATCGCCAGGAAAATGAACCCCGATACCCTGAGATTTATTATTACCAGCCCCAGGTGGCGTGACCCAAGCTACTTTACCTGCGATTGGGTATTTACTCGGATCATCCAACAAGGTCAAAATCACATAAATCTCTTCACCAATGCGATAAGACTTATTGGTCGGTACAAAGATGCCGCCGTTCTTTAAAAACGGCATATAAGCAGAAAACAATGCAGAACGCTCTTTGATCGCCAAGGACAAGACTGAAGGACGCGATGGCGCGGGCATATTGAGCGGAATACTAGGGTCTTGTGGCAGATCAGCCATAGGTCATTCTCACTATAAATTAATTGGGCGCTGGGACGTTTTTGGATGACGCTAGATGAACAAAACTAGATGAATATTCTAACAGCATATCTTCTAAAAACAATTTAGCTGAAAGCGGATGGCTAGCAATTGCTTGCCTATCCTGCACACTTTGAATGATTTTCATCAATTGATCGGTACTGCTCTGTGCTGCTAAACGCTGTAACTCGGCCTGATATTTAGGATAATAACGAATACCAAGATTGAATTTACAAGAAAAAATATCATACAACCAGCGTTGCAGGCAAGAGATGGTACGCGGCAACTCCAGTTTTTGCATTTTATCGGCTAACTTTAAACAAGTCTCCACATCAGGATGCGTCAAACCTCGGACAAAATCCTCCATTTCTTTGGCATCTTCTGATTGCGCCATCGACAAGGCCAATAAGGGAGCACCGCCCTGCTGCGCCAACCACATCGCTGGTTCTTTAATTGCTTGGGTACTCAACCAAGCCAAGGCCTGCTCTCGTGTAGGCATAGGCATAGGCAGCTTATGGCAGCGCGATAAAATCGTCGGCAGTAGGCGATCAATCCTATGAGAGACTAAAATAAATACGGTATTGGGGTTTGGCTCTTCCAATGATTTTAATAGCGCGTTAGCGGCGTGCACATTGAGCGCCTCGACTGGATACAGCAACACCACTCTTTGTCCTTGCCTATGGGTGGATATATTCATGAAATTAGTCAGCGCACGCACTTGATCAATCAGAATTTCTTTCGACGGGGTTTTACTCGCCTTGGCAGTTTTCACTTCCACCTCGGCTCCACTCGCTTCCACCTCATCCTCCTCCAATAGGCCAGGACGCACACGTCGATAGTCAGGATGACTGTATTGATCAAACCAATTGCAAGAGATACAGTGACCACAAGCTTGGGACGGGGAATCTGACGAAGCCAAAGTCGGCGTTTCACATAACAGACTCTTGGCTAAATACTCGGCAAACTGGGCCTTACCTATTCCCTCATTACCATATAATAAAATGGCATGCGGCATACGCTGGCGCATCGCAATGATCTGCGTCCAAGTCTCTTGCTGCCACTCAAATAAAGAAGAATTCATAGGATTCATTCTGAGGTTTGACACAACTGGTCGATCAAAACGACTAACTGTGCCTGAATCTCCGCAATACTAAGCGTCGAGTCAAGAATGCGAAAACGCTGCGAAAACTCATCAGCACGGCGCAAATATTCATTGCGCGTATCTTGAAAAAAATCCGCATTCTCTTGCTCGAATTTATCCAAAGTACGAGTCGCATCAAGGCGTGCTCGGGCAACCGCAATCGGTACATCGAACAGCAAAGTTAAATCAGGCTGTAAATCCGGATGCACCCACTGCTCCAGTACATTGAGCTTATCAATGGCTAATTTACGACCACCACCTTGATACGCAAAACTCGCGTCACTAAATCGATCGGTGATCACCCAAACCCCTTGTTCTAAAGCGGGCTGTATGAGTTGCGCAATATGTTCGCGACGGGCAGCAAACATCAACAAAGCCTCGGTCTCTACATGCATTTTTTCTTGCAAAAGCAAGCTGCGCAAAGTCTCGCCCAGTGGCGTACCGCCTGGCTCTCTAGTGATAATCACTTTCTTGCCACGCTTTTCCAACTGTTGTTGAACAAAGGCGATATGCGTGGATTTTCCAGCACCATCTATACCTTCAAAACTGACTAATTTACCGGTTAACTTCGCTGCTATCGTCATACCAAAACCTATCTCTGATTGTATTTATTCAGCCTACACACCAGCACTACAGAAAGAAATAATGCTCGCATTGTTCAACCCTAGAGGACCGCATTGAAAATGAGGGCACTCAAATTCTTGCTATGCGATTCCTGAGGTTTTAATCGGAAATCCAGTGGCGTTCGTTGGTAAACAAAAGTCTCCGCATTTCCAATAGAAACACTAGTAATATCGCTCATCGAGAGCTGAATAATTATCTTTGAAACTTATTCACTGCACGATTATGCTCATCTAAGGTTGCCGAAAATTGGCTAGTGCCATTCCCACGCGCCACAAAATAATAGGCGTTACTGAGTGCCGGATTGAGCGCAGCATTCAGCGACGCCATTCCGGCAAGCGCAATCGGTGTTGGCGGCAGTCCAACTCGTGTATAGGTATTGTACGGGGTATCGCGCAACAAATCGGCTTTTCGTATATTCCCTTGAAAATGTTCGCCCATACCGTAAATGACGGTCGGATCTGTTTGCAATAGCATTCCCACCTTGAGGCGATTGACGAACACGGCAGCTATCAAAGCGCGCTCAGATGCTTGGCCGGTTTCTTTCTCAACAATCGAGGCCATGATCAAGGCTTGATATGCTTCTTTGTAAGGCAAATTCTCCGCTCGTTTAGCCCAAACTTGTGCCAAGTGAGTCAACAGCGCCTGATGCGCTTGTTGATACAACTGAACGTCGCTGCTATTTTTGGCAAACAGATAGGTGTCAGGAAAAAATAAGCCTTCGGGATGCACATATTTACTCCCTATTTTTTCTAGTAGGGCTTGATCAGAAATCCCTGCAGTGTCGTGTTTCAGATTAGGATTTGCGTCAATTGCATGGCGCATTTGTCGAAAATTCCAACCCTCGATAATACTAATACTCGCAACACTAAATTTACCCTCAACCATTTTTTTAAGTAAATCGCGCGGGGTTTCATTGACCTGCAATTCAAAAGACCCAGCCTTCAAGCTTCCCGCTTTGCCACTGACTCTAGCCAAAACTTCGAATAAGAATGGCTGTATAGGTAGGCCGGCCTGTGCCATTTGATTCGATGCACTACGTATGCTGCTCCCTGGTTTAATAGTGAACTCTAGGCTAGCTCCATCCTGTACGAGTGGTGTTTTTGCCCATTGAAACATCCAAGCAGCACTCGCCAAGATGGCGACAATAAAGAACAAGAAGAGAGTAACTATTTTTTTCAAACCGATCCCGTTCGCAAAGTATGAAGTTAAACCCAGGTTTTCCATTAGGCGCGTGTTCGACGCTATTTGAGCGCTGAAGGCGAATTTTTAGCTATTTTCCGCGTTCTTCGTTTCCAATAGCTCGCTATTGGCGTCTCATTCACGCAAAAAATACCTCAAAAAGTGCATCCACCAGCATCTCAAATCCTAATGGAAAATCTAGGTTAAACCGAGATTTTACCTCAAAGTTGTTGAAAATAAAAAAGCTGAAAGTGTCGGCACTTTCAGCTTTTCTTATTCGCTTAACGGTAACGTATTGTTAGTGCATTATTCGCTCATCGTTAGATCACTTTTAGCTCTTTTTTAGCTCATTTTTTTAGCTCATTTTTTTAGCCCATTGAGCATTTCATGAACACTATTGCTTCCCCAAAATCTGCCGCCATAGTCGAACTGTAGAAACGCGCTCGCTCAAACTTAAGCATCCTTTTTCCCCGGCCCTACATGCTTGGCACGTTTGACCTTCTGGACAAGGAGGTGGGGTAAATTCACTTTGTCCGTCTTGTCCAGTTTCATGTATCTTGGCCTTTCGATTTCCCAGTTTGATCAGTGATATTCCACCTGTAGCAATACCGCGCTCACCTGCGATCAAATTATCGCGACCATTAACTTCACCATCACCATTCGTGTCTGTCGTTCGATAACCTAACATACCGCCAGTCAATGCGCTCAGGTGCAAAGTTCCACTAAAGCCACCACTCGCACAAATATCGTCAGGTGAGTTTGGAATGATGCTAGTGAAAAATACTTGATCTTCCAAAATAATAGGATCAGTGACTATCCGTTCTCCAGCGGTGGTGCGCATATCGACAAACCAGCCATGTTTGACATTCCAATCTACCTTATTTTGACTCAGGCTATACAAGCCATCGGCGTAACTTAATGTCTGTCCGACCAACTGTGTTTGACTCACGGCGCTTGGGACTTTCTTATCCCAAATTCCGTACAACGAATGCACGTCCACATTGGTATCATCATTCTCCTCAAAAAGTTTTCCCGTCCCAAATAGGACTAATTTACCGCCCATAGGATGGGGAAAAAGCTGAACCTGAGTAGTGATAGGCCTTGCATCCTTAGCTGTAAATAAAGGGGTATCTGCTAATCCGCTCTCTTTAAATGCCACTTTGGGAACAGTGATCTGATTGGTTTCCGCATCGGTAACGAAATCAATTTTCCACACATTTCCCACTTTATCGCCCGCATATACAGCCTTAATTGTTGACTCAGAATCAAGTGACAATTTTGGTGTAGCCAGTCCATTATTGACCGCGGAACTCAGGACGATACGAGCTATTTCTCCACCACTTTTCAAGTCAAGCACGTACAACACCGCATTTCCATTGGTACTCTCATAGCCATTCCCAAATACCGCAACCCAGCGTCCATCACGCATACGACCAATCTGTGGTGTGCCGATGGTGTAACCTAAATCACGATCCTCAGTACCTGAAGCGCTCGGACTTTTCTCCCACAATACATGCTCGTTGCTAAACGCATCAGGTCGACCTACATCTAAAGCAAAAACCGATTTCCCCCCTGCTCCGGTAGTTCCTAGCAGAACGGTCATCCAAGGATGTTGGTCATCGGAAGCAATCGCAGCGTCACCTATCATCGGTGTACCATCAACATAATATCGGTGAGAATATAGGGGATTGGCCAAAGCCGGCATATTGGGAATCACCGCTTTTGGCACAAAGGCAAAGCGCTCCTTACCGCCCTCGTTAGCATCTGCAGTGGCATTGAATGCATGGAGCATACCGTCGTTACTACCGACAAATACGGTTGGCGCACGGCTTGCTTTTTCCTTCAAATATGCGACATAGGTGTTCTTGCCACGCGCCCCAGGCGGCAAAAAAGAATAGCCTTCATTGTAGCCAGCAGCGAGGTATTGCGGGTCTGAATTCACTAAATCACCGAGCAAATTGGCTCTTTTGCGTAATGGTTTACTTGGGCTAAGGCTACCATCCCTTTCCTTACTAGAATCACCAATCAAATAATTGAATAGATCCTGCTCATCGACCATTCCGGCATAAATAGCATTTGTTTTTTCGGTCGTAAAAGCAGCTAATTCATTAGCATCCAACGAGCCATATTCAAAACGTTTACCTTTAACGGTGCCACTAGTTGAGGTAAATATTTTCCTACCGCTCATACTTATCTTATCATCCGAATTCCAGTCCTCACCGATGATGTTACCCGTAATTTCATGCAGGGATTTCTGACTGATACGCCCGGTCCAATTTCCAGTTTGATAAGTGGTGGTATATAACTTCACCCCAGCGCCTATTGTATGACTTGAGGTTCCCACAACAGAAGCACTCCCGGCCACATTATCCATATCTCTTAAGGACGCTCCCAAAGCATCCGCATACTCTTGTGCATTCTTGGCGTTAAAGTACTTCCCACGCGAATTGACAGCGGCGTGCCACAAATCATCGATTTTGCTTTCCGCTGAAGAGGTGCTAGGCCAAGATATGCTGCCACTTGTAAGTCTAGGAAGATCGACCGTACTGTCCAAAGCACCCTTTAAACCAAAGCCCACAGTGTATTGAATCAAATGTGGCCAAAAAGCAAAATCTTTGGTGTCCGGTGTATCTACCCCATTACTTGGTGTCCTAACATTCATTTGTTCAGGCGTATTCCAATCTGAGCGCAAATTGGTTTTCCAATAATACATAGCGACATCTGCCAGCGTATCAGCATCTGATTGTGAGAAGGGCTTACGTGGGGTATAGCTGTAGCTTACATTGGTGCTAGTTCCAGGGACACGACCCGTGATAGTCGCGCCTGCGGCACCATCTTGATCGCCTCTAGCACTGCCGGCGACAGGATCACCATTCCAAGCGCCATCGGTCATCAAAATATTGAAATTTTGGCGGCAAGTAGCTTGTCTTGTCTCCTTAACTCCTCTGGTAGTGGCCCATGGCCCATTTTCATCGCGCTGAGTGAAATACTGCCCCACATCATCCATCGCCTTACGCAGTGGCGTCGAATTAGCTGGCATTTTATGTTGATAAAGTGAAGTTAAAAAAGCCGATTTACTGCTTGGAGAAAAATCGTTACTCACCTTATTAATG
>JAIELM010000222.1 GCA_019752975.1 Undibacterium sp.
TTCTGACAATGAAGCACTGGTAGGTAGGCCTAGCGGTTTTGAACTCACAGTGCGCGAATTCGAAATCGCCGCCGGAGCCGGATTTCTAGTCCCCATCACGGGCAATATCATGCGCCTCCCGGGTCTACCAGCCAACCCTGCAGCGCTACATATTGATATTGATGATGATGGCGTGATTAGTGGTTTGTCTTAGGTTGATGGTCGCGTGTAGCGCCATTTCGATCTGCCGCTTCGATGATTTTTTTATTGATACTTTTAAGTGTAGTTCATCACAATGACTAGTCTCGCTTTTGAGATTACGCAGACTTGATGGTCTCACTATATTTAACAGGATGGTGGATTGGTCACGCATTATTTGAGCGTAGGTGAACCTGGCTATGAGCTGATTTTATTTACCGGTGATTGACGCTGGGCGTTGAGGTGTTTCTCACTTTTATATTAATCTAAGGCATATTCATATTCATGTTCACGATCACAGCAACTGTCCTCTCGGTCATTTACCTTTTTGTTGGTCTTTTCGCCCTCGCTCCGCGAAAGCCCGGCTACAGTCATCTCAAACATACCATCAGCGAGATCGGCGAGATTGGAGCTCCACATCAGCGCTTTGTTGCGTTTGGACTTTTTCTTCCCATTGGCTTGCTATTGCTGGTCGTTGCTTATTTAACTCAGTCGATTTCCAGCTCGTCTGCTGCGCTGTCATTGTGTATTGCCATCGGTTACTTGGTGGCAGCCGGTTTTCCTTGCGACCCTGGCTCCCCTTTGTCGGGAACCTTCCGTCAAGCCATTCATAACTTAGGCGGTGCGGTTGAGTACATCGGCGGTGGATTCGCGCTCATGGCCATCGCGGAGCGTCTTGGGCAACCGTTTAAAGCTGCTGGTTTCATTGTATTAGGTTCTGCCATCGCCCTGTCCTTCATGCCTTCTACGTCGGTGCGCGGCATCATCCAGCGAGTCGCTGAGGTGTGTTTATTTGGAGGCTTGGCTTTCTCTATTTGGCGGCAAGGCGGAGTGATTTAACGAGTAAGGCTAGGTGTTGGCGTGTAATGTTGAGGAGTTTATTTACTATGACAGAAACCAATACCAGTACATGGGATGTAGCAAAATATCTTGATACTGATGAGGATATGGTCGCTAATTTTGAGGTGGTGTTTGATGCTACGTAACATGAAAAAATATTGCTTGTTAGTTTTGTTGATGAGTATCGTGCACATGGCGATAGCGTGTAAACCCGCTCCAATTGCCTATGATCTTAATGCCTTTCGTGAGAACGATAATCCCTCTAGAGTACTCTTTCGCGCAAAAGTTATCTCGACTCATGAGACGCAAGAATCGGATGCCGTCATTCGCCAAGATATTTATTTTCGAGCTAGTAGCTGGTGGTATGGTGCAGAAATGAAGGAGATTGTTGCTGTCGGCTATATTGGAACAATGAAGGGTACTAGTTGTGCCGGTGTATTTGATTTCTCTGTAAAAAAAGGGCAAGAATGGTTAATTATCGGCTCGATAGAAAATGGAATAGTAGTGCCTGCAAATATGTTGAGCATTCTTTTGATAGACGGCAAAATTCCAGCAACTGTGCTTGAAATAATTGGTAAAAAGGGTAGTAAAAGCCTTGTTCCTTCGGCGAAGAAATGATGTTGTGATCGCGTTTAACGAATTTAACATGATGTCTGAACGAGATGGGTGTCTAGTTTGGTGCTACCTAGTTTGGTGCTACCTAGTTTGGTGCTACCTAGTTTGGTGCTAATTTTCGCCTTACATTGGTACAAAGGCGGGACGGATTTCGGTGACGCCCTATATCTAGCTTTGAGCGCAAAAGAATCTAAATTTAACACTCTAGACAAGGCTTTCATCAATACCGAAAAGCAATTACAAGTACATCCTAAAGTGAGTGCATCTCGAGTGGATTGCTTGGTAAATCAATCAATTCTGACCCTGAGCCTTCCCCAGAAAATAGTTATTCCTCAAATGTTGAAAGCAATTTATACTCCAATTATGCCTATTTCTACCATCACTGCTGAATATATGAAGTTGTCTGTTGCCGAGCGTATTTTACTCGTTGAAGACATCTGGGATAGCATTGCTGAGCAAGAAGCAGATGCCGCTGTTGGTCTTTCGCAAGATCAAAAGACTGAGTTACATCGTCGTGTTGCTGCGCACCGAGCTGATCCTTCCACAGCTGTTCCGTGGGACCAGGTTCGGTCCAAATTATTTTCAAGTAAGCTCTAATGTTGCTTGTGCTTCGGCCAGAGGCAGAACAAGAGCTTCTAGAAGCTCAAGCTTGGTACGAGTCGAAATCCGTGGGGCTAGGCTTTGAGTTTGCTCGTGCTGCTGATGTGGCTGTCGCGTCGGCACTGCGCAGCCCACTTAGGCACATGTGCATCGAAGAAGATTTTCGACGAGTGCTTTTTCGTAAATTTCCTTATTCGCTCATTTATCTCCCAAGCCCAGACGAGTTGCTGATCGTTTCCTTTTTTCATCAGTACCGCAAACCACGAGCTTGGTTGAAGCGGTTTGAGGGTTGAAACGTAATTGATTGCGCTTCACGTAACACCATTGTTGAATTTAAGTTTGTTTAGTTGTAATTATTCAGCCGCCCATAGCCTTGCACGTAAAAACCCCTCAACGCCGAGACGCTGAGACGCAGAGAAAATCGGAGAAAACCTCTGCGCTCCTCGGCGTCTCGGCGTCTCTGCGTTGAGGGGTTTTAAGATTTTCATTAGATGCCATAGTGGGCTGAATAATTACAATTTAGGTAAACTATTTAGCCGAATTTCAACCAGTTACCTTTAAATAGAATCGGGCCGCTTGGTTTTTCTGGATTGGCTGAGCCGCCTTTAGGCTCCAAACTAATTGCTAATAAAGCCGTAGTTTCTGGAGTTAGCGTATCGGGCATGGCCACCCGCACCACGTCACCAGTCTGTTCATGGGCAACCAAGCCCAAAGAACGCACCTTGCCCTCTTTCGAGATCGACCATAGTTCTAAACTTTGATCGCGATTAAGTGTCGGGCGTTTGACAAAACGCACTAGCAATTGATGCTTTTGTCTATCGCCAGAAATCACCGCTACGGCTTGCGCCTGATCATCCACCATGCTGGCGACATAGTGATCAACGGGAAAATTGCCATCGTTGGGCTTAAGGATGAAGACCGCCAAGAGTATGCTTGCGGAGGTGGCTACTACCGTTAAGCCGCGCCAAAATTGTAGGTTGTCGATTAATTTTGACCATAATTGACGACTTTGCTGGCGTTCGATGTGGAGGTGTTTTGCTAGGTATTTTTCTATGTTTTTCCAAACCTGAATGTTGGGTGTGTTGCCTTTGGTCAATTCAGCCATTGGTATTAGATGCGCTTGCCATTCTCGGACGACTTGCTGCAAGTAGGCCTCGTTCTTTAACCATGTGTCAAAACGTCGCCGTGCGCCACCACGCAAAGTGCCCAATACATATTCGGCCGCGAGACGATTTTGCAGCTTAATGTTGTTGCGAATATTCATATTAAGCACCTCTAAATTGATCGATGAATTCGCGTTTTACCAGACAGGTCTTGAGTTTTTCTAAACCGCGGCGTATCCAGGTTTTTACTGTACCCATAGGTAAATTCATTTGTGCTGCAACTTCGCTGTGCGATAGGTCATGAAAAAAGGCCAGCGCCATTGCCTGCCGATGTAAGCCTTCTAGCCGCGCCATACATAGCGCCAACGACTGCGCATCTTGGCTCATCTCTAATGCGAGCATGGGCGAAGGGTCGTCGCTTTCCATGGCAGTCAAGATTTCGGCATCAAAAATTTCCTCATCCATACTGACATCGAGATGTTGGCCATTGTTGAGCTTACGTAACAAGTCAAAGGCGCGATTGCGTACGATCGTAGTCATCCATGTCATTGGCGCAGCTAGGCTAGCTTGATAACTAGCAGCGTTGTTCCAAATATTGATAAAACTGTCTTGTAGGACTTCCTCAGCCAACTCACGTTGCTGCAAAACTCGTAAAGTAAATCCAAATAATTTAGGTGAGGTGGCCTGATATAAAGCTTGAAAAGCCAGCGTCGCGTCCGCTGCATGTGCAGGATCTTGCTTGGCTACCGCGACTAGCCAAAGATGAAGTTGGCCGGGGTCTAATGAATGAGATTTCAAAGGAGTGCCTTTTCTAAAAGGTGACGTAACTTGAACTGGACTCGAATAAGGCGTAGCTTGCTCTTGCCATTGTATACGTTGAAGGTGGCGCTTTGGATTCAACTAAATCTGATTCTAAGCAATCATATTAAACTTGAGTGAAAAATCGCTAAAGCTTCTTAACCCCGAGGAACAGAGAAAATTTTTATTCTCTGCGGCACCATGAGTCAACAGAGAATGTAGCGATTCGCCAAATCTAGGATAAAGGCGGGCTGTAAGTAGCTCAAAAAAACCAAACTCAAGATTGCCAACACCAAGACGGTTTTCAGCAGAGCTCGAAGTTTGTAGGGTTTTTTTATTGCAGTTTTCATCGCAGTGCCTATTACTATTACTAACGCTATTGCTACTTAAGTCAAAACAACTTGCTGGCGAACGATGGCTTTTTCATTGATCGGTAAATTGACTAATGCGGCGAATATTCCCAAGCCAACAATGATCACCCACACTGCATCGTAATTACCGTTTTTTGTGTAGAGATAACCGCCCAACCATGCCCCCAAAAAGCTTCCTAGTTGATGAGAAAAAAATACAAAACCTGATAGCATAGACAAATATTTTACGCCAAAAATACCAGCGATGACCCCGTTGGTTAATGGTACCGTAGATAGCCACAAGAAGCCCATCGCGGCGGAAAAAATATACACGCTAAAGCTACTTAAAGGGGCGAAGAGGAACACCGCGATCACCGCGCTACGGCAGAGATAGATGGCGGATAACAAGTAAGGCTTAGGGAACATGCCTCCCAATTTACCCGCCGCATAAGAACCTGCAATATTAAAGAGGCCGATCAAGGCTAAAGCGATGACGGCAACGCTGGGGTCATTAATTCCTTTATCGCGAAGGTAGGCTGGCATATTCACACCGATGAAAACTAATTGGAATCCACAGACAAAGTAACCAGCCAAGAGTAGTAAGAATGGGCGATACACAAAAGCT
Source organism: Undibacterium sp. (assembly GCA_019752975.1). Classification (GTDB taxonomy): domain Bacteria; phylum Pseudomonadota; class Gammaproteobacteria; order Burkholderiales; family Burkholderiaceae_D; genus Undibacterium. The sequence goes on from JAIELM010000222.1 coordinate 5,109, forward strand.
TCACGGATCGCCTCGAACATGCTTTGTTGCGGCCCAGTGGCTATTGCGTAGGCTGGTTCGCGTAGCCGCCATGCCATCGGTAACATCACTAGCAACAACACTACCGCCAGTATATAAAACGCGTTCTGCCAACCGGCATGTTGTATCAATTGCTGATCCACCGGCATCATGGTAAATTGGCCGAAAGAACTCGCTGCACCTGACATGCCAAATGCCCATGAACGTTTAGATTCTGGTGCGGTGCGACCAATAATTCCACTGACCGCACCAAAGGTAGTACAGGCCAAAGCCGCGCCAACTAAGGTACCCGAGCCAACAATAAATACAGTGGGATGATCAATCAGCGCCATCGATACCAGACCCAGCGCAAACAGAATTGCCCCCAGTGCGATTACCTTTGCTGTTCCCAACTTATCGGCCGCGATTCCAGCCAAAGGACCAAATACACCCCACATTAAGTTTTGCACCGCAATCGCTAAGGAAAAGGTGTCACGGGTCCAGTGATGAGTCTGCGAGATGGGCTGCATCCAAAACCCAAAACCATGGCGCACCCCCATCGCCAGTGTGAGCACCACTCCGGTTGCGATAAGAACCGCTGTCAAATTAGGGGCTTTGATTGAACGCATAAATTAGACCTTAAATAGTTAGGACTTACTCAAAACAGACCTTGGCGTTGTTGCCTTCGCCTTGTCGTACAAAATACTGCCTGCGGCTCCCCGCGCCCCGATTCAAGCATTCGAGGGCAGGCTCTAGCCAGCGCAATTTTGCGTAAGTCTTACTAGTGTGTTGAACGGGCTAGCCGAGCTAAGATACTAACGGAGAATCTCAGTTCATACGATAGAAATTTCTTAGGACTTACGCAAAACAGGCGCTAGCGTTGTTGCGTTCCCCTTGTCGTACAAAGTAATACCTGCGGCTCCGCCCCAAGCCAGCCCAATTTTGCCTAAGTCCTACTATCGTTGAGTAGAGTAAAAAATGCCTATTTACGCTAAAGCGAGCTCGACCTTACCACCTTCAGCTATAAAGTGATACACGTGGCCCTAAGGTGCTTCAAAAAGACCTCTGCAATCGGTGACAGCCTTTTTCCTTTTGGGTAGATGATCCACCAGTTTGAATGGATAGGGAAATCCTCGGCGTGGAGTATCGCTAAGCCCTCGGAGGCTGGTTTTTTAGCGAGGGAATGTTGTGAGATGATCGCCAATCCTAAGTCCACAGCAACGGCTTGTTTAATCGCTTCATTGCTGCCTAATTCCAATCTCACTTTTGGCGTGAACTGATGTTCGGTGAAGTAGGCATTACAAGCTAAGCGCGTGCCCGATCCTGCCTCGCGCAATACAAATTGTTCCTTGATTAAATCACCGCGCGTCACACAGGTTTTTTTTGCGAGGCGGTGCGTGAGCGGCGCGACGACGACTAAAGGGTTTTCTAAAAACGCATGCCTTTCTAAATCCATGTCTTGCGGTGGCATGGACATGATGTACAAGTCGTCGGCATTGCCACGTAAGCGACTGACTACGCCATCGCGATTTAACACTTCAAAAGAAATCTCTATTTCAGGATGTTGGCGGTAAAAATTACCCAGCATACGTGGAACAAAATACTGCGCCGTCGATGCTAGGGCGACCCTTAATGTTCCCTCGGTGTGTCCTTTCATCGCGCTAATGCTTTGCTTTAAATAGTTTAATTCTTCTTGCATCGTGTTGGCACTTGCCACCACTAATTCACCGGCAGCGGTTAAAAATACTTGCTTTCCTATTACCTCGTACAAAGGTAAACCCACTTGATCAGACAAAGATTTTAGCTGCATCGAGACTGTAGGTTGAGTGACGTGACAAGCACTGGCGGCGGCGGTAATGCTTTTATACTTGGCTAAGGCAAGTAAGAGATTTAGCTGTCGAAAAGTGATATTCATAGA